>DASQYL010000058.1:0-18568 GCA_035639235.1 Pyrinomonadaceae bacterium
CGGAACTCGCCAATCGCGCGCACGCGCACGTTGTATTCATCGATGCCCGCGTTGAAGGTGGAGACCTTTTCGCCCGCGACCAGTGTGTTGAGCGACTGGGCGATGTCACCGATGCGCACGCCCAGATCCGCCGCGCGGGCACGATCGATGACAACGCGCAACTCGGGTTTGCCGGAGATCAGAGATGAATCAACGTCGACGAGGTCGGGAATGGTTTTCATCTTCGCCTGCAGGTCGTCCGAGTATTTCGTGAGCTTGTCGAGATCGGGACCGCCAATCACAAATTGAATGTCCGCATTGCGAAATCCGCCTCCCGAAATCGCCGCCACCGGATTGACGCTGGTGCGCAACTGATTGGGGAATTCTTTCTGATACTTGCCGACAATTTCGGTACGCGTCTTGAGCATCATATCGTTCTGAGAAATGGTTCGCTCTTCGATGGGCGACAGCTTCACATAAATGTTCGCGAGGTTGACGACTTGCTGCTGGCCGCTGCCGATGGTGGTCAACGTGTCGGTAACGCCCGGCATTTTTCTGATGTCCGCCGCCATGCGTTCCGCGAGCGCGGAGGTTGCAGAGATCGTGTAGCCCTCAGGCGCGCGCACGTTCACTTCGAACTGCGATTGGTCGTCGACCGGCAGGAAGTTTTTGCCGACGAACATGAATAGCGGCACGATGCTGACAATCACCAGCAACGAGAGCAGCACGATGGCCCAGCGATGGCCCATAGACCACTTGAGCATGTAGGTGTAAGTGCGATCGACGGGCCGATAGAAACGGCCTTCTTTCGACTGCGCCTGGTTGTATTTGTCTTTGAACTGAGCGAGTGAAGAGCGCTCATCACCTTCCTGAGGCGCGACGGATGTGTGCTTGCCGGCAACATGCTTCTTTCGCTTGATTAAACGCGCTGCCAGCGTTGGCGTGAGCGTAAACGAAACAAGGAGCGAGACGGCAATCGCAAACGATGACGTGAATCCAAACGAAGACATGAAGCGGCCGACGATGCCGGCCATGAAACCGACGGGCAGAAACACCGCCAAAAGCGACAGCGTGGTCGCGGTGACCGCGAGACCGATTTCGCGTGTGCCTTCAATCGCCGCTTGAAAGGGTGGGACACCTTTCTCTTCGATGAAGCGAAAGATGTTTTCGAGCACCACCACCGCGTCGTCGATCACGATGCCCACCATCAGCGTCAGCGCCAGCATTGTGATCTGATTGAGCGTGAAGCCCATCGCACCCATCAAACCGAAGGTCGCGATGATCGACGTCGGAATCGCGATGGCTGCAATCAATGTCGAACGGAAACTCCAAAGGAACACGAACACGACAATCGCGGCGAGAATGCTGCCTTCGACCAGGTGCTGGTTGATCGCGTGCAAGGCTGCCTTGATGAAGATCGTCTGATCGCCGACGAGTTGCGTGCGGATGTCTCGCGGCAACGATGGTTGAATCTCTGTCAGGCGCTCTTTGACTGCATCTGCGACCGCGACAGTGTTGGTTCCTGATTGCTTTGAGACAACGAGCGTGACCGCCGGCTGTCCGTTCAGACGCGCTTCGGTGCGTTGCTCTTCGGCGCCGTCCTCGGCATAACCGATGTCGCTCAGCTTCACCGAGTACGAACCGCGGTTGGCGACGACGAGATTATTGAACTCGGCCGGATCGACGATGCGGCCCATCGTGCGCACGGTGAATTCGCGCTGGCCACTCTCGACGCGGCCGCCCGGCACTTCCATGTTTTGCAGCCGCACTGCATTCGCGACGTCTGCCGCCGAAACATTGAAGGCGCGCATCTTGTCCGGATCGACCCAGACTTCGATCTCGCGCAAACGTCCGCCGACGATATCGACGTTGCCGACGCCGTTGATCGATTCGATGCGCCGCTTGATTTGTTTGTCGGCAATGTCGGTGACTTCGCGCAGGCTGCGCGGGCCGGACACGGCGATACGCAGGACCGGCGTCGCATCGGTGTCGAGCTTCTGCACGATCGGCTGTTCAGCCGTCGCCGGCAAGTCGTTGACGATCAGATCGACTTTGTTGCGGACTTCCTGCGCCGCCACGTCCGCATTTTTCTCCAGCAGAAAAGTGATAAAGACCTGCGACGCGCCTTCGACGGAAGTCGAACGCAACTCGTCAATGCCGCTGATCGTGTTCACCGCGCCTTCGACTTTGTCGGTGACCTCGGTTTCGATCTCCTGTGGCGACGCCCCGGGATTGATCACAGTCACCGTGATCGTCGGCAGATCGATCTTGGGAAACAGATCGACACCGAGCGCGTTGAAAGAAAAGAGCCCGACGACGGTAATGCTCAAAATGATCATCGTCGCGAAGACCGGACGATGCACGCAAATTTCTGCAAGTTTCTGCATAAGAAGGTTTCAAGTAAATTCCCTCTCCCTTTGGGAGAGGGTGAGGGCCTACGGCAAAGAAAATTATTTTTGTTTTTCCGTTAGCTAAAGCTTCGCTCCCTCACCCCGGCCCTCTCCCAAAGGGAGAGGAAGCAAACTCGAAACTGTTATTGCCTTACCGCCACTCCGTCACTTAATTGATCCACATTGCTAATCGCGACGACTTCATCCGCCGCAATTCCGCTCTTGATCTCAACCATGTCGCCTTCCGTCTGGCCGCTTTGAATCAAACGCTGTTGCGCGAATCCATTCTTAATCACGAATACATAAGTCGCGCCGGAAATTGTTCGCAGCGCGCGTTGCGGCACCATCACCGCAGTTCCCTTCTCCGGCAGCAGCACGCGAATCGTCGCAAACTGGCCCGGCTTCAACTCTGCATTCGGATTCTCGACATCGGCCTCGACCGTCAGCGTGCGCGAAGTGGCCGTTACGTTCGGCGAGATGCGCGCCACCCGACCGGAGAAACTTCGGTCGGGATACGCGGCGACGCTGACCGAAACACTCTCGCCTTGACGAATCTGTGGGATGGCCTGTTCCGGCACATCAATCCGTACGCGCAACGGATTGATATTGACGATCGTCGCCACCTTCTGCTGCGGCGAGATGTATTCGCCGACGTCCGCCGGACGATCGGAAACGTATCCAGCTATCGGCGCGATGACCGTCGTGTAAGTCAGGTTGCGCTTCGCTAAAGAAAGATTAGTCTGGGCCGCATCGACCGCCGCTTGCGAGTTCGCGATCGCGGCGAAGTTCTGTTCGGCCTGATGAATCAAAGCTTTGTATTGCTCTGACGCTTGGTCGCGTTGCGACTTCTGCTGATCGTACGTGGCTTTTGAAACATCGCCGCTCTCAACCAGTTTCTCGTAACGCTTGAGATTTTTGTCGGCGAGATCGAGCGCCGCGCGTGCGGCCGCAACTTCGGGAACATTTTCGGGATTGAATTTTTGCCCCGCACGCAGACCGATTTTCGCGCGGTTCTGCTCGAGCGTGGCCTTCGCTTGATCCAGGTTTGCTTGAGCTTGCTGCACGCGATCTTTGAAATCCGCGTCTTCCAGGCGCACCAACATCTGGCCTTTCTTTACAAAGCTGCCAATATCGATGCCGACTGCCGCAACTTTGCCGGAGGTTTCCGGCGCCACGTCGGTCTGCTCATTCGCTGCGAGGTTGCCGGTCGCCTCGAAGTACTGCGGCAACTGTCGCGAAACGGCCGCCATCGTCGTCACTTCAACGATTGGCGGAGTGGGACTCGCCGATGCGGCAGCGTTCGTTTGTCCGTTCGAACGTTTGCATGCCGATAAAGCGCCGGCAGCTACGGCCGCAAGCGCAAAGAACAAAATTAGTTTCCGGAGATGTGAACGGGTCATTTATTCGATCGCTTTCTGCGATGAGTTGTCTTTGGTTGAGCGTCGCTCGCAATTCGGGGCAGTAGCCCAACCGTAAGGGAGGGCTCTCCACGCATCCCTGAGCCCTCCCTCACAGTCGGGCTACCGCCCCGTTTTGCGGCTTCTCTTCGATTCCTCGAGCGGCTATCTCGCGGCGTCACTGCAACGCCGTGCAGCAGGATGTCGGTGAACGCGCGCGCCGCCGCCTTATTTGAAATTCTGAGCAGTTGCTGATCGCGATCCCAAAGATTGTTGTTCAACGAATGGTGAATAATCATGCCGATAAAGGCGCGCACAACGGCGAGCGGCTCGACGTTGCGCATCGCGCCTTCGCGTTGTCGCTGTCGAATGTAGCGACGCAGCGCCTGATAAACCTTTAATACGAATTTTTCCCAGAACATGTGAGCCAATTCGTGTTCTTCGAGAGCTGAATGCAACAACAAACGCTGAAATTCAGGATCGCTCTCATGTTGGTTTAGAGCTTCGAGCGCAATGCCCTCGAAGACCGCGCGATCGTCTCTGAGGCGCATCGCCTCGACGACTTTTTGTAACGGGTCGAGGGCATCGTGCACGCAAGCTTTCTGATCGAGAATCGCGCTGTACAGTTCTTCCTTGGTCGCGAAATGGCGAAAGACCATAGCCTCAGAAACGCCCGCCGCCAGCGCGATCTCTTTGGTCGTCGTCCCGCGGAATCCGCGTTGCGAAAACAGGCGCATCGCGACGCGCAGAATTTGCAGACGCCGATCCTCGCCCGTCATGCGCCCACCGTTAGCGCCGTTCGTCTTTATTGTCTTTTGTGATTGCAATTGAACTGAGCCCCCGTCTGAAGTAAGTGCTTACTTACCACTACGAGGCAGATTAAGTCAAGCAGCCACCCAGAGCGAGAGTGCTTTGCCTAGCCCAACCGTTTACGGCTGGGTAAGCTTAGTTTGCGAAAAACAACAAGCCGCCTTAAGGAGGCTTTGGTGGCAATGAATTCATCTCTGCCCCCAGCCGTAAACGGCTGGGCTAGAGAAAATCTGTCCAGCTTTTCCGCAACTTGGCACGGCTGTTTGTCGTATCAAGAATTTGTTCCGAGTCAAGGAGGGAGCTATGCAGTCAGCCAACCAGGCAGAGAACACCAATCATTCAATCATTTCAAGAGGTGAAAACAGCATGTCGGAATTTTCAGATGACGCCAGAGAATGCGGCCGAAAAATCGCGGACGCCGCCTCGCGCGCCAGCGATTACATCGAAGATAAAGCCCGCGTCCTCGGCGATAAATTCAAGGATCTTCAGGGCAAGAACTTCAGCGAGATTGCCGATGAAGCGAAGGATTACGCGCGGCGCAAACCGGGACAAGCGATCTTGATCTCCGCCGCGGCCGGATTGGTTCTGGGATTTTTATTACGAAATAGTCGGCGGATCTTTTAGTACAGATTGAAGTTGTACTGAAGCTCCATCCACATGGAAACGAAATGGCCGCCCTTGCCCGCAGGGAGAAATTTTATTTGGCGCGCCGCTGAAAGTGCTTGTTCCGTAAGTCCGTATTGCAATCCTGAGACAACTTTTAGGTTCGTAATCGCCCCTGACGATCTGAAGACGCAGCGAATGACAACTGTACCGGTTTCCTGTTTTTGACGTGCCTCTTCCGTATAGGTTGGTTCTGGTTTGGATGTGACAACTGCTTTCGTCGAGACTTCCTTGCCGCTCAATATTTCAGTGGGCGGCGCGTTCTGATAATCGTCCGGCGGTTGCCACAGTTCACCATCGCCATCGTTGAGCAATCGGCCGTCTCTACCCGTGAGTTTTATCGAATCAAGGAACCTCATCATCCGCTGATCGCCGCTAACCAACGGCGAGCCCCACGCTTCAAACAAATAGATCTTGGTTGACGTTGAGAAGAATCGCGCCACCGTGTGGCCGCGCTCGTTACGAAGGACGTATTCTTTTCCCGCCACACCATCCAGCTTCATGTCCCGCACGAAAGTAAACGACGATGCGTTAGGAAAAGAGTTTATGAAATCGTCGAGGGACTGCTTTCTACTGAAAACGTAAATGGTATAGGCAACGCCGTCCTCATAAGCGCCGACTAGATGCCTAATTGGACTCCTTGTGGCATTCAGCATTCGCACGTGATAACTACTCATTGCGGGGACAAACGGGAGCGCGACAGAAAATTCCGAGTCGTCAATTCGATATCGCTGCCAGCTCGCTTGATCGATTTGTTTAGTTTGTGAAAAGAGGGACGGCGACGTAAAAGTCAGGACTATTGCGCATATAGCAATTGATTTTGGGATTCGATTTAGATTCATGGGATTTCAGTAATTGCGTCAAACAGTCACAGCTTCGTGATACTCACCCCAAACACCGCGCAAGCGATTGCTGATTTCGCCGACGGTCGCTGACGCTTCGACGCATTCCAGGATGTGCGGGACTATATTCTCTGTTCCCTGCGCAGCCTCACCTAGTTTCGACAAGGCAGCTTCCGTCGCGCTCGCGTCGCGCCGCGCGCGCAAGGCCCGTACGCGTTCGACTTGGTCGTGTTCGATTGAAGGATCGACGCGCAGGGTTTTGACTTTTGATTCTGCTTCACTCTCAAACTGATTCACGCCGACGACGATTGCATCTCTTGTCTCGACCGCTCGCTGGTATTCGTACGCTGAGTTCTGAATCTCACGCTGAATATACCCTGATTCGATTGCGTGCAGCGTGCCGCCGAGCGCGTCGATCTTGTCGAGATAATCGACGACGCGCTTTTCGACTTCGCTGGTTAGTTCTTCAATCGCGTACGAGCCGGCGAGTGGATCGACGGTGTCGGCGACGCCGGATTCGAAAGCGATGACCTGTTGCGTGCGCAGGGCCAGCCGCGCGGCGTCTTCAGTCGGCAGCGCCAACGCTTCATCCATGGCGTTGGTGTGCAGTGACTGCGTGCCGCCCAACACGGCGGCGAGCGCCTGAATCGTCGTGCGCACGACATTCACCTCGGGCTGTTGCGCCGTCAGCGTCGAGCCTGCGGTCTGCGCGTGGAAGCGCAGCATGAGCGAGCGCGGATCGCGCGCGTGAAAACGTTCGCGCATCAAACGCGCCCACAGACGGCGCGCCGCGCGGAACTTTGCTATTTCTTCGAGCAGGTTGTTGTGCGCATTGAAGAAGAATGAAATGCGCGGCGCAAATTCATCTATGTTGAGACCGGCTTTGATCGCCGCGTCAACGTACGCGATGGCGTCGGCGAGCGTAAATGCCAGTTCCTGCACGGCCGTCGCGCCGGCTTCGCGAATATGATAGCCGCTGATCGAAATCGTGTTCCAGTTCGGAACCTCGCGCGCGCAAAATTCAAAGGTATCGGTGATCAAACGCAGACTAGGCTGTGGCGGAAAAATGTAGGTGCCGCGCGCAATGTACTCTTTGAGAATATCGTTTTGAATCGTGCCGTTGATTTTGTCGAACCCAACATTCTGTTTTCGCGCTACCGCGAGATATAAACACAACAAGATCGCGGCGGTCGCGTTGATGGTCATCGAAGTCGAGACGTCGGCCAGCGGAATTTCGTCGAACAGTCGGAGCATGTCTTCGAGCGAATCAATGGCGACGCCGACGCGACCCACTTCGCCGGCAGCCAACGGATCGTCTGAATCCAGACCGATTTGGGTCGGAAGATCGAAGGCGACCGACAATCCGGTTGTGCCTTGCGACAGCAGATACTTGTAACGTGCGTTCGATTCTTCGGCGGTCGCATAGCCCGCATACTGGCGCATGGTCCAGAGCCGGCCGCGATACATGTTTCGCCGAATGCCGCGCGTGTAGGGAAACTCGCCGGGGTCGCCGAGGTCGCGATCGTATTCAACGCTCTCGATATTCGAAGGATTGAAATTGATCGGCAAATCGATGCCCGATGAGGTGTTGAAGCGCTCGCGGCGTTCGGATTTTGTCTTGATGGACATGCGTCGACAGCGAGGCTACCAGTTTCAAGTTTCAAGTTTCAAGTTTTGCGTTTAGCGCCGAGCCGTCATTGGCTGTGCCTCAAAAGTGCGATCATCGTTTACCTACACCGCACGTAACTATCGCGCCGTAGGCGCGAGATGTCTATAGTCCCGGAGTGCCCACTGAGTGCTCTTTCGAATTGAGCAAAACGCCTGGCATTTTGCTCAATTCGGAAAGAACAGAAAAGCGCGCCGCGGTTTCTATAAATATCCCGCCGCTCTGCGGCGCTTAACCCACGCACTGTTTTGCCGGCTTAAAGGGATTTTCAAGGCAAAGCCGGAGTCATTGAAACGTGAAACTAAACACTTGAAACTTGAAACCCGAATGCAATAGCATCGCTCATATGGAAATGGACGAGGAGACCAGGCGTCTGGCAGAAGATGTCGGCACCGCCATCAATGAATCAGTACAAGCGTCCGCGAGCGTGGCCGCCGCGATCGAGCGCTTGCGCGAAGCCGGGTTCGAAATGGAATTGACGTTGAAGCTTGAAATCGGACTGCGGCCGCAAGACGATGACGACGATTCTGTCGAAGATCGCGCGCGCACGATGGATTTCACCGAAGAAGATTTGAAAATACTGCGTTCAATGAAGATTAGAATTGATGGGGATTCTTAACGTACGAATCTTGCTTTTTCTCTATCCTTGTCGCTGCTAGCAAGTATCGCTCCAGTATTGCCTTTTTTGGTGAAAAAAGATATAAGGCCACATTCGCCTGTCCGACGAATCGCCACTAAAGCTCCACGAGATTTTATAGTGGTATGGTACTCCACACGCGTACAAAGAAACTCATAAAGATCGCCAGTGGCGTCGGCGGGGTAATTGTATTCATCATCACTGTTACAGGATCCCTACAATATTTTAAGGCACCCCGCGTCAGTTTGGTCCCAAGTCCTCCCGTTTTAGTTACCGATAGACAAAACAGTATAGAGATCAGCTTCGAGCTTGTTATCGACAATACTGGTTATGGTAGCGAGATAATCAGAGAACCTAACGCCCGCGTGATGACGTCAGCCATAGCGCCTCCGGCAAACGTGATTTGGTTTGACAGCTCAGAGATATTCTTCGACGACATAAATGGAACCTCGACAGATAGTGCTCCTATCACCGTCCCCGCTGATCAAACCAGGAAACTAAAACTCAGGTTCCGTAAAATGGTTGGAGGTATCAGCAAGGATGTAATTGAAACCCCGGGAAAGCTGCGGCTGGTCGTAAACCTATTCGGCAAGAAAAAATTTCTAGATCTGCTTGGTGAAAACAAACATTACGCGTTGGAATTCTGCTTCGATTCCGACGGACGACCAGTCACTAACTCGACCGATTGGGAATATCGCTTTTACTCAATTAACTGTCCAAAGTCGTAGGAGGTTGAATATGATCCTTAAAATCGTTTCGCTCGCTTGCGCACTGTTGATGATTGGCGCAATTCTTGCCGTTCCGGGCGGTAATAATCCGCAAGTAGTCCAAGCTTACTTAGCGCCCCGACCCGATCCATCACCTACACGGGTGGGAAATTCAGAGTTGCGTCTAGAAACGGTTCAGAAGCTTGGCGAAGCATTCAAGAAGACTTATGGCCTGGCCGCGCCTCCTGATATGAGAAGCATTTCTCAAGTGCTACTGTCCACTTCACAGACCGGCGACAGCGCAAAGGGCGTTGTGATGTTGGAGAAGTCAGGGGAACTCTATTTGGACACAACGCCCTGCGAAACAGATTGGGATAAGAAGCAAGTACACACGTTTAATCAACCTTACACGCAGGAATCGACCGACGATCAGTCATGTAGTTCGACGAAGTCCTACAAAATGAAGAAAGTCACACAGCAGTAGTGTTCGGTCAGCAAGTGCCATTCGCAAAATCTACTCGACCTTCTTATCGCTACCGGTCAAACTCTGCTGTCTTAACGCGGCCGCGCCAATCAATCCGCCCATACCCATCGATTCAACCGCGCTGCTCGGCACGAGCATGAGCGCGCCCTTCTCTTTCAGACCTTCGTAGAGCATGTTCATTGCGCGCAGGTGCAGCGCGGTTGGATTGTCGCGATAAGACTCGGCGGCTTTGTCGAATTGATGTGCGATTTCGACCTCGGCTTGCGCGAGGATGACACGTGCGGCCTTTTCGCGCGCGGCTTGCGCTTCACGCGACATTGCATCCTGCAGCGCGGCGGGGATGATCACGTCACGCATCTCGACTGACTGTACTGTCACGCCCCAGGGATTCGATCGTTCGTCGATCAATTTTTGCAACTCATCTTCGATGCGCTCACGTCCGCGGAGCAGATCGCTCAAAGAAGTGCGGCCGATGATGTCGCGCAGCGCGGTCTGCGCAGCCCAGCTCACCGCGGCGGAATAATTCTGCACCTCGAGCGCCGCTTTCTCAGGATCGTAAACCACCCAGAAGAGCACCGCATCGACATTGACCGGCACCGTGTCACTCGTCAGCGTCTCTTCGGCCGCGAAACCGGTCGTGATCACACGCTGATCGATCCAGGTTGAAACTGTATCGACGAATGGGACGATCCAAAACAGGCCCGGTCCGCGGAGACCGACGAACTTGCCGAGGCGCAGCACGACACCGCGCTCCCATTGGCGCGCGATCTTCGGCGCCTGCGCCAAAAACAACCCCAGCAACACGCCGAGGATCGCGCCGAAGGGTTTCAGCGTCAGCAGCGTCGACAACGCGCCGAAAGCTGTGGGCACAATGAAAGCGAGCGCCGAAACAAAATTGAGGCGCGGCGCGTTGACTGCCGGCACATTACTGCGATTCTGAACTAAGCTTTGCATATTAGCCATTTTGATTCTCCTTCGTTGTCGCGCTCTCGATGGCGCGAACAAATTCTGGCATTCGCAAACTAACAGTTTGCGTTACATCTTTCTCCGTCGTTTTTCAAGGTGTTCGATCACATCGTCCAGTGAAAATCCACGCTCGTGCGACTGGGCAATGAAATGGTCCGCAAGTTCGCGCAAATAGCGCTCACGTTCGCGCCGATTCGCTGCTTCGTTCGGGCGAGCGATGACGAACGTGCCGACTCCGCGGCGCGTCTCAACCACCCCGCTGCGCTCCAATTCCGTATAAACCTTCGCGACAGTGTTGGCGTTAATGCGCAGGTCGACCGCCAATTGCCGGACCGTCGGCAACTGGTCACCGATGCCAAGTTTTCCAGTCGCGATCGCAAAGCGAATCGACCGGTCAAGCTGGTGATAAATGGGCGTCGGATGGCTGCTATCGACCTGGAACATTGTTTCACCATTGTACTACGACAATGGAACAATCAAAGTTCAGAAAGATTGTGAAGATCGAAGAATCTTCTAAAGAAGCGAGTTGAGGCAGATCAGGAGTAACCCATCAGGGAGTTCCCGAAAGTGCAATCGGTGAGTCTCGATTTCGGTGAAAATGGCCCTGAGCGTTCGGCCCGTGACTGAGGCTGCCTGGTCCGGCCGAATCATCAGCGACAGTTTTTGGCAGTCGTCGCACCACTCTTCGACCGCCTGGTAGCGCCTCCTGATAACCAGGAGGCGCTCGGTCTCGACCGTAATCTCTTTGAAGTCCGACACGACGACGAGGCTTCAGTGAAAGACCACGCCCACGCCCAACGTAATATTGTCGGCGCGTTTCCCGGCGACAGAAAGAGAGAAATCGGAGTCGGTGCCCGGCACGTGCCGCGTTCCTTTGGCGAAGATTGGATTGTAATTGATCTCAAATACTCGTAGATCAATTCGCCGGCCCATGCGCACGTCCGCGGCCGCCCCGATCTTCATGGCAAAACTCGTCACGTTGTCGGTCAGCGTGAAGTTGGCACCACCGATTGAAGTTTGCACATCTCTCGAAGTCTGGTGGGCGAACCCTGCAAGCACGTGGAAGGATGGTTTGAATCTGTGAGTCGTGCTGTTGTTCTTGATTTGCAGCCCGCCCAGCCCTTCCCACGTTCGCTTCTTCACCGTATTGGTATCGATCTCCGTGCCGAAATCATCCACGGCTTTGATTGTCTTTAGGAGACCGGTGAAGTCAGCCATCACTCCCACGTACTTGCGAAAATTAAAGACCGCCGTTCCGCTAAATCCCCTGAAGCCCTGGCGCACGCAAAAGACTTTTTGAAAATTTCCGCCAAGCGCATTTCTGCCATCCGGCGTGCACGGTAAGATATTGAAAGTCGAGCCCCCCGCGGTGACGAATTGCTCGCCGGAATTGGCTTCTTCTTTTGCGTAAACAAACGTGCCGCCCACCTCGAAGCGGTTATAGTCCTTCGCATTTTGGGCGAACGCACACGAAGCACCAAGTGACAGAATCATCAATACCAAACAAAATCTTTGCATCAAATTTTCTCCTTTCAGAAATTCCGTTCGCAGGTCGGGATTGTTAGCGCCGCCCGCATTGATTAGAATGACCGCCGCTTGATCGCTGCCGGAACGCACAGGATTTCGGTTTCATTCGCACCGCAGCATCGCTCAAGCGCTGCCAAATAGTCCTGAAAATGGCCTAAAGACTTCTCAAAAAATCAAAATCACGAACATGAGCCATCCTCAACGCTTCTTTGAATTCGACAATTTCCTGCTGGATTCGCAGCAAAGACTGTTGTTCCGCGATGGACAGCCGATCGAGCTGACACCCAAGGTCTTTGACGTTTTGTTTGAATTGGTGCAGAGCGGCGGGCGAATCATCGAAAAGAAGGAGTTGATGGATCGCATCTGGCCTGACAGTTTCGTGGAAGAGGCCAACCTGACTCAGCACGTTTCGACTTTGCGGAAGAAGCTGGGACAGGATGCACAGCAGCGATACATCTTAACTGTGCCGGGTCGGGGCTATCGTTTTGTCGCGCCGATTAAGAGTTGGGACGATGATGCGATCGTAACCGTGCAAGAACGCGTGCGATCGCGAATTACCGTCGGCCAGCCCGACGCGTCAATCAAGGCGAATGAAATTTCGCCGGTAGTGTATCGTGCTCTTCCCGCGGCCATCGAGAAGCGTTCGCGAACATGGAGTCTGATTGCCGTTGGGATCGGCGTGATCGTAATCGGCCTTGTCGGATGGTTCTTGCTAAATCTTCTTCGCCGCCGCCCTGAACCGTTCACTAACATCCGACTGTCGCGATTTACCACCGACGGCAAGGTTGGGACTGCGGCGATTTCTCCAAACGGCAAACAGGTCGCTTATGCCGAAACTGACGGCGGACAACAAAGTCTGTGGGTTCGGCAAGTAGCCACCTCGAACACAGGCATCGAAGTCGTGGCGCCGACGAACGTCAAATTTGCTGGTCTGACTTTTTCACCGGACAACGACTACATCTATTACATTGCCGCGCCTTTGAATTCGCCGGAAACGCTTTATCGAGTGCCGGCGCTTGGTGGCAAGCCAGCGGTGCTCGCCGAAGACGTCGATTGTGCGCCGGCATTTTCCCCCGATGGAAAGCAGATGGCCTACGTTCGCGGCTATCCGGATTCGAAAGAAAGCTCTCTGCTGGTCGCGAACGTGAATGGAACCGGTGAAAGGAGATTAAGTACCCTGACGGCGCCGAAATTCATCTTCACGCTCGGCCCCGCGCCAAGCTGGTCGCCCGACGGCAAGCACATCGCATGCTCAGTTTCAGTGTCAGACGATCGAGATCAGTATCAGGAAGTTTATCAGGTCGATTCATCAACCGGTTCGATTCAGCCGGTGACCAATCGCAAATGGCGTCGCGTTTATCGCATGGCCTGGCTGCGAGACGGCAGCGAACTAATCATGAGCGCGGCCGATTCTGAAACTGCTTCGATGCAGGTTTGGGAAGTGCTCTACCCGTCGGGTGAAGCACGAAAGGTCACAAACGATCTCAATGAGTACCTGGGACTGACGTTGACAGCTGATTCCAACACTGCGGCCGTCGTTGAGACAGATCAGCAAGCGAACGTTTGGGTGTCACCGACGATCGACGGTCACGGCGCGGCGCAGATTACCTCGAATAATTACGACGGTATGAGTGGATTAGCATGGATGCGCGACGGGAGGCTCGTTTACACGTCTGCGCGGAACGGGACGAACGATCTCTGGATTGTAGACCCGCAAAGTAAACAAAAATTTCAGCTCACAGAAATTAGCGGCAACAATACGTCACCGACCGTTTCGCCTGACGGCCAGACGATCGTTTTCGTTTCCAACAGAGACGGCCAACAACATCTCTGGCGAATGGACGCAGCGGGCGGCCGGGCGCAGCGCGCGACTGAAGGCAAACAGGATTTGAGCCCCACCTTCTCGGCTGATGGTCAATGGATCGTCTATCGCTCGTACGTAACAGGCAATCCGAATCTATTTAAGCTGCCGGCGGCTGGCGGCACTCCGACGCGCTTGACTGAGGTAATCTCGGGCGCTCCGCAAATTTCACCTGACGGTAAAACTATCGCCTGCACCCAGCGGCCAGTAGCTTTGGCAAAGGTGAAGATTGCGCTGGTGCCAGTCGACGGCGGTCCCGCCAAATTGATAGAGCCGCAAGACGTCCCACGTCAAGGATTTGTCTTCTGGACGACCGATGGGCAATCGCTCGTGTATATCAAGAACGAAGGTTCCGTTTCGAATCTCTGGTCAATCTCCCTGAACGGGGGCAAACCAAAGCGGCTCACGAATTTTGATTCGGATCTCATCTTCAACTTTGCCATTTCGCCGGATGGACGACTGGCACTCACTCGCGGCAACGAAAGAAGCGACGTGGTGCTGATCGCTTCGACGCAATAGCGCGCAGTGACTCGCTTTGGCGCGGTGCGAAGCCCTGTGCTATCTTCTCCGTCTTAAAAATCCTTCCGAATTGTCGCCTTTAATAGTTCGGCACTTAATCAAGAGGAGTTGATTCAAACGATATGGCTACCTCCAACGGTAACAGCGCGAACGGGCACGTCGGCAAAGTCGCGCAGATAATCGGACCCGTCGTCGACCTCGAATTCGGCGAGGATCATCTGCCGCCGATTTATCAAGCGCTGCGGATTACTTCCGAGGGTTTCGATGTTCCCGATCCGATCAATGTGATCGCCGAAGTGGACCGTTCCTGCGCGGCGGCAAGATTGGCTGAACCGCCGGGTGCGCGTTTGCGCCCTTCGATTCGACCATTTCGCGGAGCAGGTCATCGCCTTCGCGGGTGCGTTCCCCGACACCGGCACATCGAAGAAGCGGTCGAAGGCGGCAAGAAGATGCAAGGGTAGTCCGATACCGCAGTTGGTACTGACATTATGCTTCAACTCGAAGTAGTAACTCCTGAACGCCGCGTACTCTCGGAATCGGTGAACTCAGTCACCGTTCCCGGGCGCAATGGCGAAATGCAAATCCTGCCCGGCCACGCGGCGCTGATCTCCGAATTGAAAACCGGCGTGCTCACCTACAACCAGGACGGCACGAATTTTCAGTTACACGTCTCCGGCGGATTCATGGAAGTGAATAACGATCGCGTTTCAGTCCTCGCCGAAATTGCCGAACGTCCCGAAGAGATCGATGCAGCGCGCGCGCGCACGGCCCGCGAACGCACTGAAAAACAATTGAGTGCCTGGAGTGGGACCGAAGAAGATTTCGAGAAGGCGCAGGCGAAACTCGAGCGGTCCATAGTTAGACTGCAATTAGCTTCCGCGGGCAAATCAAATCATGATCGAAGCTAACTGCCTTGCCTCAAGAGTAACGTATCTCAAATTGAGGCAAATGCGTCCCTGTTTGCAATTCCCTGACTGTCTTTTGTATGTATTTATCTAACCTTCGGCGCTTCCTCGACAGTTAGGAAACACGTACCGGCAGTTTTCTTTGTCGCTAAGACGGTTTTCTTTGCCTCTTATCTAATCGTCTTGATAACAAAGACGATTAGCAAAGCCTCCGTTCACGGTTTTCCGTGCGACGGAGACAACTTTCTGCGTCGCACAGCTAATTGACTGTACGAGTCCGACGATTAGGCTAGTAGTATCGCCACTTAGCTGAATCGTCAAGTCAATTAGAACACTGACGGCGCTAATTAGCGCCGACACAGAAGAAACCGTCCTCGTTGCATCGACGATTAACTAAATTGCCCTCTGCGTTATCTAAACCCCAACGAAAAGCCTGGGAATTATCGAAACTGCCGTGAGATGCAGGCCGCTTACTAGAACGTGTGCAAGAATTACCGGGTTGTGTGTCTCGTCGGCTTCGCAAGCAAAGTTCCGTGCCTGAGGCACAGAGTCACCAAGAAAATCTTGACATCCACCACGGAGTCGGACTACAACGGGCACAATTCTCAACAGGTCGAAAAGCGACCGCAATGGACTCCTTAAAGGAGACAGCATAAGAATGCTAAGAAAGAAAAGACACCCGATCATTCTGTTTCTTTGTATCGCTTTCATGGGCCTAACCGCATGGTCTGCGGCTCGGCTGAGAGCAACTCCCGTCGCGCAGGAACAACCCTCTCCCAGAGTGTTGAAGCGCGAACCTCACCTTAAAAGTGAACCAGTCGGAATCAAGAAGATTCTGATTCGAGGAAAGACTCAAAAGGCTAACATCCCTTTCAACGACACGAAGGATTTCTGGAAGGGACTTCAAATTGAAATCTACAGCAACTCGGACCAGGACATTGCGTACGTATCGATATTTGCGTTAGTGAAGCCGATTAACGAACTGCCGACTCGGTATGCAGTGCCAGCGGAATTTGGTGACAGCAAACTGCTCAGAGGACGGCAGGATATTCACCCTGACAAACTACTTCGACCTCATCAGCACGCCATGCTTACGCTGGGAGACACATCCATCCTTGATCGGAACGGCGCGACGAATCCGGCGTCGATTAGCTTTGCCGTCAGGGAAGTGATATTCGCTGATGACAGCATGTGGTATCTGGGTGAACGACTCACGCGCGATGCTTCCGATCCAACGTCGTTTGTGGTAGTCAAACCTAAGCAGAATCACGCGCGCAAACTGTCAAACCCGCGTTCTCCCACCGGATGATGCACCCTGTGATTATTTGGCGCTGACAAAGCATAGCCAAGGCGCGGTGAAATCAACAAAACGACTATAGACTGGAAGCGGGAATTCGGGACTCTACTCTCTACTCATTGAGCGCTCATGACCGCGGCTTTCATCTGCTTCACCGCCCGCTCCAATCCGACAAAAACCGCCTGCGCCACAATGCTGTGTCCGATATTGAATTCTTCGACTTCGGCGATGCGCGCGACCGCTGCCACATTCCTCACGGTCAATCCATGACCCGCCGCAACATGCAAACCATATTGCGCGGCCAGCGCCGCACCTTCGCGCAAGCGCCGTAGCTCGTGATGCGCGCGCGCGGCGCCTTCACCGTGCACGCCCGCCGAACCGAGCGTCGCTTCGGCATAGGCCGCGGTGCATAGCTCAACCTGCTGTGCATTCACTTCGCGCGCGGCTTCGATTTGAAGTGGATCGGGATCGATAAAAAGACTGGCCATGATGCCGGAATCGCGCAGCTTGCTGACGGCGGCGCGAACGATCGCAAGGTTCGCGCGCACATTCAATCCACCCTCAGTCGTTATCTCGCCGGGGTTTTCCGGGACCAGCGATACCGCATCGGGCTTTACGTCGATCGCGATCCTCATCATCTCTTCCGTGGCAGCCATCTCGACATTCAGATAGGTCGTTACCGCCTTGCGCAATACGAAAAGATCGGCGTCCTGAATATGTCGGCGGTCGCCGCGCAAATGCACGGTGATGCCGTCCGCGCCCGCCTGCTCACAAATCATCGCGGCAGCGATGACACTGGGCTCCGGCGCGCGCCGCGCCTGGCGGACGGTAGCGACGTGATCGATGTTGACGTTGAGTCTGGCGGTCATTCAGATAAATCAACCACAGAGGACACAGAGAAAAACATCAAAGGCAGGGAAAAGCAAATCGCCAACAGCCCAATTTAAAATTTGCATTTTGCAGGTTTCAATTTTCAATCCAGTTTCTTCTCTCTGTGTCCTCTGGGTTAACAAGCCTCACCCAGGCGAACGCGAAGAGATTCCATGTTTCGCTTCCACCATCGCAGCCGTGCGCGCGGCACTAATCGCTTCGCTGTATTCCCCGGCGGCCGCCGAGGCGCGAATCCGGCGCACTTCATTCATCATGCGCAGGCTGTCGCGACTGTAGTTTGCGGACACGTCCAGAGGTCCGCCCGGACTGTGATTCCAACGCACGGGAATTTCGCAGAGCCGCAGTCGCGCCACGTGCGCGAGATAGATCAATTCCACGTCGAAGCCGAAGCGATCGATTTGTGCCGTTTCGATCAGCGGGCGGCAGACACTCATGCGAAATGCTTTGAAGCCGCACTGCGTGTCCCAAAACGGAAGTCCCGTCGCCAGTCGCACAATCAAGTTGAATATGCGGCCTCCCTGCTCGCGGCGCCACGGCTGATGCACTCCGATTAAGCGTCGATCCAAAGCGCGCGAACCGAACGTGAGATCGCATTCGCCCATTTGAATTGGATCGATCAGTTTAGGTGTTTCTGTAATCGGGCTCGAAAGGTCGGCGTCAGAAAAGAGCGCGATATTCGCCTGCGCCTCGAGCAGTCCCAACCGCACCGCATAACCTTTTCCGCGATTCTCTTCGTATCGAATCACGCGTGCGCTGACTCGGCCGGCGTCGCGCATCGCTGCTTCGGTAACCGCGGAAGTCTCATCGGTCGATCCGTCGTCCACGACGACCAACTCTGAGGGCTCTCGCCGCTCGTTCAGATAGGCGATGATCTCCGCTACCGAACGACCGATCCGGGCAGCTTCGTTGAAAGCGGGAACGACAATCGAAAGTTTCGGCGGCACGTCCACATTCTCAATGAATCACCCTGCGCACACAAGCGCGGCCTGCTTACAGCGTCCCGTAACGCTGTGTTATATTCAAAGAG
>DASQYL010000059.1:0-6860 GCA_035639235.1 Pyrinomonadaceae bacterium
GATGATGTCGCGCACTTCCACTCGTTCATAGAATGAAAAGCCGCCTACGATGTTGTAGGCGAGGCCCGCGCGACGCATCGCTTCTTCAAATACGCGCGATTGCGAATTGGTGCGATAGAGCACCGCCGCACGCAAATCAGGTTCAGGCCGCAGATGCTCCTGAATTTTGCCGGCCACGAAGCGGGCTTCCGATTCAGCATCGAGCGCCTGATAGTAACGAATCTTTTCGCCGGCCGGGTTTTGCGTCCACAACGCTTTCTCTTTTCGTTCGACGTTGTGTTTGATGACGCCGCCGGCGAGGTCAAGAATGTTCTGAGTTGAGCGATAGTTTTCTTCCAGCCGAATCACTTTCGCCGACGGAAAGTGCTCTTCGAACTTGAGGATGTTCGTGATGTCCGCGCCGCGCCAACGATAGATTGACTGATCGGGATCGCCGACCACGCAGACGTTCTGCTGCTTCTCAGTCAAAAGACGAATCAAAGCGAACTGCAATTGATTCGTGTCCTGATATTCGTCAACCATCAGATAACGAAAACGATCATTGTAGCGCTCGCGAACCTCCGGCACATCGCGCAACAGGCGCACTGTCTTAATCAACAGATCGTCAAAATCAAGCGCGTTATTCCGGTGCAGACGCTCTTCATAAAGCTGAAACACGCGTGCAATCGATGCGCGGCGCTCATCGACGAACTGCGCTTTGGCGGCAAACGCTTCGGCGTCCTGGCCGCGATTCTTGGCGGCGCTGATTGCAGCTTGCACGGAGCGCGGCGCGAGCTGCTTGTCGTCCATGCCGAGATCGCGAATGCAATTGCGTGTTAGCCGCACGGTGTCATCCTGATCATAAATCGTGAACGAACGCGTATAGCCGGCGTTCATCGCTTCGAGGTCGCGACGCAAAATGCGCACACACAAACTGTGAAAAGTCGAGATGAGCGGCGCACTGCCGATCTCCAAACTCTCGATCAATTTCGTGACGCGGCTGCGCATTTCCTCGGCGGCTTTATTGGTAAACGTGACGGCGAGAATGTTGCGCGGCCACACGCCGCGTTCGGCGATCAAATAAGCGATGCGATGTGCGATGACACGCGTCTTGCCTGACCCAGCGCCCGCCAAAATTAGGAGTGGTCCATCACCAGAAGTGACAGCTTCGCGTTGTTGTGGGTTAAGTGAAGAAAGTAGATCCATTTGCGCGACTTATTCTAACCATCGAACAGCCGGAGGCAAAAGCGGAATTCAATCGGCGCAAGGCTGAGGAGTCTCCGAACAGCAGAATGGATAAAGGAATTCGATTCCTGAATCGTCTCTCAGGGGAAAGTCTGGCTTGCCCTCGCTTTATCAAGAGTACCGAAAAAAGACGGAGCGGGTTGAATCGCCCTTTCCCACCTGAGAGGCCTTTCAGATGTTTGGTTTCAGACAGGAGTTTGTGTAGTTAACTTTCTTTCTTTGGCGGTTCGTCCTGGCACTTGCGCACGCGCGTCCATTCGTCTATGCACTCGCGGATGAATTGGCCCAGGTCTTCGAATTCGTGCGCAGACTTGTCCCAAAAGTCCTTGAACATACTTGGATCGAAAGCAAAGCCAAAGCCGCGGCCCGGGCCTCGAGGTTGCGGGCCGACTTCGTCTTCGAAATATGCCGCGAGTTGGCGGCAGGCCATCGCGACCACAGTAAGGGAAGTACCCGCGGGCAACGGATCGAACAGTTTGCTTACGCTGTCGTCAATTTCTTTCAAACGCGCCAGCACGCGATTGTATTGCTCGACGCAAAAGGCTGCGGTGTCTTGATTGCTGCCGGTCCATTCTGATTGCATGGCCATGCGTGAAGTGCGCCGCAGGACGTTGATCAACTTCGGAAGCTCTTTTTCTTTTTCCATCATGCCTCCATTTTCAGCAGCAGCGAACCGGGATTGAAACACCGCAGCGTGAACGCGACCGCCCCGGCGCACATCGAAATCGGAATTTGAAGACTTCCGGCTCAGGCGCTTCGTCTGCAAAATAAGCCGCCAGTTCGCGTGCCGCCAAGCGCACAACTTCCGGGGATGTTTCGTCTGCCAGCGGAGTGAACAACGTCCGCAGACTTGGCTCGAGTTCGCTCAAGCGCGTCAACACCTTGTTATATTGCGCAACGCAGAAGCGCGCGGCGTCAGGCTCGCGCTTGATCCAGGCCGCATATCCGGCCGCGCGCGCAATCCGCCGCAGCACATTGAGCAGCTTCACCTTGTCTGGTTCCATTTCAGATCAATTCCTTTCGTTCCTTTGAATCAGTCGCTGCAACTTTCTCTCGCAACAGTTTCTTGCCCTGGTGTACGCGCCATTTCACCGTCGTCAAAGGCACGCCGAGAAACGCCGCAATTCGCTTCAAAGGCATCTCGTCCAGAAACCGTAACTTCAGCACCAGCGCATACTCCGTCGGCAGACTGTCGAGTGTCTCTTTCAATTCCTGATCTTCAAGCCAATCAACGGGCGGCGGCGACAGCGACTCCAGTTTCTCGATCAGCACTTCATCCAAAGCGACCCGTTGTGACTGAAGGCGGCGCTCACTGTGGCCAAAGCGCATGGCGCGATGACGCGTGATGGCGGAAAGCCACGCAGCGAACTTCTGAGGCTCTTCGATCGAGGGCAAAGCTTTGAATGCCAGCAGCCACGCGTCCTGCGCCACGTCTTCGGCGTGTTCGCGCCCGACAATTCCGGCGGCCACGCGCATCACCGCAGCTCGATAACGCCGCACAAGCCGATCGAATGCTTGCAGGTCGCCGACAATCGCCGCTACGACCAGAACTTCATCAGGCGGCTCTCGACCGTCGTCCGCCATCGGCGCGCTGTCCGTTTCCCTTAAGAGACCCCCCACAGACATAGAGACAGACCGTAAAGAAAAGGATAGTGATCTCGTAAATTTTTTGCGAAGTTTACGGATTAATTTCGAAAGGGTGAGCGCAGAAATTCACATCGGCACCTCGGGCTGGAATTACAAGCATTGGTTGGGACGCTTTTATCCTGAAAAGATTCGTCCGCCTGACATGCTCGCGTTCTACCTGCAACACTTCAACACGGTCGAACTAAACAATAGTTTCTATCATTTGCCGTCGATCAAATCGTTTCGCAATTGGCGCGAAACTGTGCCGCAAGATTTCGTCTTCGCGGTTAAGGCCAGCCGCTTCATCACTCACATGAAAAAACTGAAAGCGCCAAAGACTTCCACCAGGAAGTTCTTCACGCGCGTCGCAAAGTTGCGAGACAAACTCGGCCCCGTCCTATTCCAACTTCCGCCACACTGGCGCATGAACGTGGAGCGACTGCAGCTATTTCTCGAACGAATGCCGAAGAATTACCGCTACGCGTTTGAATTTCGCGAAGCTGCCTGGTTCACAGATGAAATTTATGAATTGTTAAAGCAGCACCGTGCGGCGCTCTGCATCTATCACATGAACGGCTACACCTCGCCGCTCGAGGTTACGGCCGACTTTGTGTACCTCCGCTTTCATGGCGCGTCATCGACTTATGGCGGATCGTATTCCGATTCACAGCTGGACGCTTGGGCCAAACACGTCAAGAATTGGCGCGGCGCTGGCAAGGAAGTGTTCGCCTATTTCAACAACGATCCAGAAGCGCATGCCGTCAAGAACGCCAAGAGCCTTCGACGTTTACTTGGTCCCTGACTCCGGGCGATTAAAGGCAAGCGCTAACTAATTCACGTTACGGCCTTTGTCAATTACCGCAAAAACTTCTTGACAGAAAATTTGAAAGGGTGGATGGTGTGCCCAACTGGTACGTGTCGAGGGTCCCATGACTTACTTACCCGACGTTCACTTCACAATTAACTACAAAATTTTTGTGGAATCTTCGTCGAGTCGACGCGTGACGTCCTGAAGAAGGCGATAAGCCCGATCATCACGAGTGCGTGGCGATCGGGCCTCGTTGCAATAGCCTCTGTCGTGTTTTGCGCAACAGATGCAATCGCTAGCACACGCATCCTAGCGCAAACCGCGGCACTGGCTCAACCCCAACTTTGACGCTGCCGGTTTTACCGGCGCAAGGAGGCCCAATGAAATCAATGAAGTCTTTGACTCGCCGCATATTAGTGTCCCTGGCTCTCTCCGCAGTAACACTGTTCACCGCTCCGTCTATCTACGCGAAATGGTGCACCTTCAGTCTGGTTGATTCAGATGGCAATTACTTGGGGCACTGCGGCTGCGGAAGTTCGGCCGGTAATTATTGTTTTGATGCTGACGGCAACGATATTACAGATGACCTCGACGGTGCTGTGGACGCTCTGTGTGCCATGATGTGTCCTGGCTATGATGCTAAGAACATCACGACTCCATCAACACCGCTGATGTTCAAGTATCCTAAATCGTATCAGGTGGCGCAGGCCAATAGGAAAGAACTTCGGCGGTTGAGGAAGACTGGAACTGCTTCGCCGTTCGCCGGGACCACTCTCTATGAACTCGTCTTACGGTAGGATGATCGAGAGTTGAAGTGACAATCCATCGGCACTTCGGATTAAAAATCCCTCAAGACCCGGCGCAAGATTTCTGGCTAAGAAAAAACCTGAGCCGGGTCTATCGAGGGAGCGTGAGGGAGGGAATTATGATGCGTAAGGTCTTACGGAATGCCCCACTATTACCCAAGCCGATTATCGCAATAAGCCTGGTTGCGCTTTTCAGCATTCAAAATGGCCTTTCTCAAGTACCGAGCGTTGCGCAACTTTCTGAGAAACAATCGCTGTTATTACTCGATCTTCAGAACCTGGCAGCGCAAGCCGCGGGTCTTACCAGTGGACTGGCGCGTGCGCGCTCCTATGCTGAGATAGCCGATCCGCTTTGGAGCTTGGATAAACAAGGCGCTAAAAAACTTCTTTCAGAGGCGTACAAACTGACCTCGCCTGATGTCTCGCCGGTGAGTTCCGGTTCGAAAGACAAGTATTCCATTCCGACACCCCTCGAGTCAGCCAGACGAGAAGTGCGCGGCAGAGTGCTGCAATTGGCATCCCGCGATAGAGAATTTGCCGGCAACCTAATTAAGCCTCAGAAAGATGCGGAGAATAGCAGCGCGTCAAGCGATAACGCGACACTGGCGAAGCAAGCCTTTGGAGACAATGACATCGAAGCAGGCCGTAAGTATCTTACCGATGCTGTGCATGCCGACCCCATCGCCATGCCAGTAACGGCAATTAACGAGCTCGCAAAAAGAGATCGGGCCGCGGCCGACAAGTTAATCATGGAATATCTTGGCATGCTGCGCAGCGTTCCTCTCCTGTCGCCGGACGACCAGGCTCGCGTATATTTCGTACTGCTTCAGCTTATTTTCACAAATCTGATACCCGCTCAAAAAGCGCCGCCTCCAAGTGCGGAGGTTATGCGGGCGTACTTGGTCTATGTTCTTGATAATCTAGGCGCGTTGGAGCAGGTCTCCCCCGGCAGCTTGCACAGGTTTCGAATCGTTTTGCTCTATGCCTGGTCGCCCATTAACCAGTATGCGCGCGATCTGATTCCATCCTTCATGAGACTCGAGGCTTTAAGTCGAAGTAGTCAAGACACAGGACCCATACCTAACATCGAAGATATCGTCGCGGCGAACAAGAAAAGTCAGAACAAGCAACTTGAACAGAACATCGAGAGCGAAACACCAGATCCGCTGGTAATTCAAGCCGGGATTCGGAATGGGGAGTTCAACAAAGCGCGAAAAGCCATTGATCGCATGGAACCCAGCGACATCAAAGATCAGTTATTGGATCTAGTTAATTCTCGAGAGTCGATAGCGCTAACATCCAAAGGTCGTATAGACAACGCTGAACTTCTTGCTTTGAAATTGCACGGCGCTGTTCGGCTCATTGAGACTTACACCGTGTTGATTACCAAGGCGAGTAAACCGGAGCAAAAAATCTCCTTCGGTTATCGAGCGTTGGAGCAATTAAGGCGGGCAAGAAATCAGCCGGAAGTTCCTGCGTTTATGTCGGCCGGCGCGCCCACGGGCAAAGAAACCGATCCAAAGTTGTCGTCATTATCCAAACTGTTTCTTATAACAGTAGCATTGGACAATGACTTAGCACAGTCTGTGCTCCAAGAGACCATCCTGGCGATCAACTGGACCGACGTCGATTCCAGCGAGGGTCGTTTGGGTTTCGATCCCAATCTGTTCAAGGAAGCGACAAGGAAGAATCTGGTACAGGCAGAGTTGGCCGTCGCTTCGATAAACGATCCCCTCCGCAGGATTGTTGCGCTAGCCGTCATGGACAAGGAAAAAATCGACAAGCTCAACAAAGAACGTCCAACGAAGAGCGAGACGCCCGCGAAGTAGAAGAGCGACCCCACCGAAGTAATAGAGGAGGCTCTCAACCTCATCACTAATACTTAATTGCACGATTGGGCCCGTCAAAGCCAATTCCTCACGCACACCGATCACTCTTTGAATATCAGCAATGCGCGAGCAGCGATGGATTTCAGTGCCGCTTGAAATATTGCACCTCCCGCTCGTGCTTCTCGGCTGCTTGTTTCGAATCAAAAGTGCCGAGGTTGCGGCGCTTGCCGGTTTTCGGATCCTTCTTTCTTGAATACAAGCGATATTTTCCAGATTTCAATTTTCTGATCATTGCACTCCTCCCAACAGAAACTTTCACGCGAGCCAAAGAGAAGAGGTGGCCGGTGCAGTCCCGCGTTAAGCTCCCGCCCAGCCTCTACCAAAGGGAATGGAGGTTCAGCAATTCGTCTGCCGTTAAGTCGCATCAACTGCTCTACGCAAATCTTTGAATAACTTAACCAGTTCAGGCAGTTGATAATTGGCGTTGAGTCCGCTGGGATTCGGCAAAACCCAGACACGCGCGTCGTGAATTCGTTCAGGTTGTTCGCCAATGTGAGCTTTCGGTTT
>DASQYL010000060.1:0-12477 GCA_035639235.1 Pyrinomonadaceae bacterium
CAGTTGGCATTTTCATTTCCTCTGTGGAACTCTGTGAAACCTCGGTGTCTCTGTGGTTGATTCTTACAAGCGTTCCGATTCACCACAGAGGCACAGAGAACTCACAGAGGAGCACAGAGAAATCTAAGAAGGCCACTCCCCGGCCTTCTGTAGTTTCTTAATCTTGCGTTTGACGATCTCGCGCTTCAGCGGCGACATCCGATCGAGAAAGACGATGCCGTCACAATGATCCGTCTCGTGCAGCATGCAGCGTGCGGTCAATTCAGTTCCGTCTAATTCAAACTCTTTGCCGTTGACGTCATGCGCGCGGACGACGGCGCGCAAGTTCCGTTCGACTCCGAAGAAGATTCCCGGGAACGAAAGACAGCCTTCATCGCCGTCCTGCTTGCCTTCCTGCGCGATGACTTCAGGATTGATCATGACGATCCTTTGCGCCGGATCTTTGCCGCCGGAACAGTCCATCACGAACAGACGTTTCGGTACGCCCACCTGCACCGCGGCCAAGCCGACGCCGGGCGCCGCGTACATCGTCTCGAACATGTCACTGACAAGTTTCTTGAGATCGCCGTCAAATTTGGTGACCGGATCCGCGGGATTGTCGAGCACCGGATTCGGCCAGGTAACGATTTTTAATAGTGACATTCTTAGTTTTTCGAACGTTGATTAATAAGTTGTTATCGAGTTGATTCTACGATGAAGGGTTGGGTTTCGCCAGTTGCGTAATCAGCCGCGGATTAACGCTGATTACGCCGATTAATCAGCAATATTGGTTTGATCCGTGTTCATCCGAGTGAATCTGATGCGGCTAATTAATATCCTCGCAACTGTTCGCGATAACCCTCAAAGTTACGCTTCATTTCTCCCAGACTATCGCCGCCGAACTTTTCGCGCATGGCCGCCGCGAGAGTCAGCGCAATCATGGCTTCACCGATTACGCCTGCGGCCGGAACAACCGTAATGTCGGAGCGCTCGAACGCGGCTTTTTCTTCCTGCTTGGTATCGATGTCGATCGAGCGGAGCGCACGCCGCAAGGTCGAGATCGGTTTCAGATGTCCGCGTACGCGAATCTCTTCGCCGTTGGTCACGCCGCCTTCCAAGCCACCGGCGCGATTCGTCTCGCGAATGAATTCCTTCGTTTCTTCGTTGTAGGAAATCTCGTCGTGAACTTCCGAGCCGGGCAGGGAACTCGCTTCCAGCCCCCAGCCAATGGCGACGGCTTTCACCGCATGAATCGACATGATGGCTTGCGCCAGACGCCCGTCCAGTTTTTGATCCCAGGAGGTGTGCGAACCGAGCCCCGGAGGAACGCGACGCGCGACGACTTCAAAAATGCCACCGAGCGTGTCGCCTTCATTCTTTTTTCGATCGATCAATTCGATCATCTGTTGTTGCGCGTTTCCATCAGCGCAATTAAGCGGCGAGCCCTCAGGAATCGCGGCAATCTGATCGAAAGTCAATTCAAGCGGCGCATCAGGAATGCCCCCAAGCTGAATCACATGGCTGCGAATCTCGATGCCGAACGGCGTGAGGAGTTGTTTCGCCAGCGCGCCGCACGCGACACGCGCCGCCGTCTCACGCGCCGAAGCTCGTTCAAGCACATTGCGCAAATCTCGCGTGTCATACTTCAACCCGCCCGCGAGATCGGCGTGGCCGGGACGCGGTCGTTTCACGCGGCGAGATTTTTCCGGCGCAATTTCACGCTCATCGCTCGCCATCACATCCTGCCAATTGGCCCAATCTTTATTCTCGATTGTCAGCGCGAGTGGCGATCCGAGGGCCAGACCATGACGCACGCCGCTGAGAATCTCGACGCGGTCCTGCTCGATCTTCATGCGGGCGCCGCGGCCGTAACCTTGCTGCCGCCGCCAGAGTTCGCGATTGATTTGCTCGATATCGATTGGCAAACCAGCGGGCAGACCTTCAACAATCGCAACGAGCGCTTTTCCGTGTGATTCGCCGGCAGTGGTGAAACGAAACATCAGAACGTGAATCGTAAATGGTAAATCGTGAATAGTAAAAGCTGCTGACGCCTCGCCGCGTAGCGGCGAAATGTCTATAGCACCACGGTCCTCTTTCGCTTTTTCGATGGAGCGAAATGCGCGAGCATTTTGCTCCATCGAACTCTTATAAGGCTGCGTTCGGATCTATAAACATTTCGCGCCTGCGCCGCGCTCGGCAAAAAGGTCTTACATATCAAGATATGCTTCATCAAACATATTGCCGCGCCCCAGTATCCCCGCCGGATCGAAGGCTCGTTTTAGTGCGGCCATTTCATGCAGATGGTCTTCGCCGTACAGCTCACGCAGGTACTCACGTTTCAATTTCCCGATGCCATGTTCTGCAGAAATCGTTCCACCGACTTCGACGGCGCGGCGAATGAAGCGGCGATAAATTTCCCAGGCCCGTTCAGCCTCTGCATCGTTACGCGGGAGAATGTTTACGTGCACGTGATTGTCGCCGAGGTGGCCGAAGATCGTGTAGCGCAGATCGACGTCCCGCAAGTTGTCCTGGTAGTAGGACAGCATCCCCGCGAACTGATCGTCGGGCACGGCCATGTCAGTCGAAACCTTGCGCTGATGGTGTTGCGCGAACCATTCGTTCATCAGGACCGGCAGCGCGTGACGAAACTCGCGCAGCTTCGCCTGATCCTGCTCGTTGGTTGCAAACCATGATTGATCGGCTAACGCTTCATGAGTTTCGATCAGAGAAAGCCATTCGTTCATCGCGGCCTCTTCAGTAGATTCGGTCGTTTCCTGCTCAAAGAAGATTGCGCCGGTTGCGTTCTTGGGAACTGAATCATACTTCGTGCCCAGGAAGCGCAACGATTCGACATCGAAATATTCAAGTGCACGAGCATCGATTGCTCCCTCCCTTGCGGTCGGGCTACCGCCCCGAGTCGCCAACGATTGTTCGCGAGCGTCGCGGACGAACGCGAGCAGATGGTTCTCGTGATCAAAGAAAACGACACCGCTCAACAGCCCTTCAGGTTTTGGCAATAGCTTCAGCTCGGCTTCGACAATTACACCCAGCGTGCCTTCGCTCCCAATAAACAGATCGAGCAGGTCCATTCCCGGCGCGATGTAATAACCCGACGCGTGTTTGCGCACGCGCGGCATTTCATAGGTCGGAAGTTCGACCTCAATCGCGCGACTGTCTGGCAGTGGCATCGTGATATGTCGATCGCTCGCGTGAACATCTCCACGACGCAGCTCGATGACATCGCCGGTTGTGAGCGCGACCTTTAAGCGCTCGACGTAATTTCGTGTCGGGCCGTATTTGAACGTGCGCGATCCGGATGCGTTGGTGGCGATGTTGCCGCCGATGAAGCAGCTTCGTTCCGTAGGATCCGGCGGATAGATCAAATGCTCCAATTCCGCAGCGCGTTGCAGGTCCAGCAAGCGAACTCCTGCTTCCACGATCGCGCGGCCCCCGCTTTCGTTCTTGGTGACGCTCCGGATGCTGTTCAATTTATCGGTAGCGATGACGACCCCGCCGAAGGGAACTCGTCCGGCAACTGTTCCGGTTCCCGCACCTGAAACTGTGACCGCAGTTTTTGTTCGAGCCGCTTCACGAAGAATTCCTGCAACCTCGTCCGCGCCTTCGGGGAACACCACTCGTGAAGCATAGCCGCCCCTGACATAACTGGCGTCGGAAAGGTAATCCTGAATTTCGTCGGGATGAGTTTTGGTCAACATTAATACGTCGTTTGCGAATCTGTTCGTCTTTGAATCTGCTCACGGGTTTGCAATTCGTTGCCGCAGAACGGACAGAACAACACCGCCTGATCGAACCATGCCGGGCCTTTGTCGGTTTGCATATAACCGATGGTTAGATAAAGGACGCCATTGTCTTCAACGCGGAAGAACGATTGTGGCGGAGTGTACATGGCGTCATGAAGATCGCGACAGCATGATCCGAATGAATGTTCTGTCCTCATGCAACTTGTAGCTCGCGCTCGCGCAGATACTTGATCCGATCGCGCAATTCAGCCGCCTTTTCGAACTCAAATTTCTTTGCGTGTTCGCGCATTTCAAATTCAAGACGCGTGATCGTCTGCTCAATTTGATCGGCGCTATAGCCCTCGATCTCCTCAAGCTCCAAAGGCACTTTGAAGTAATCTGCCTCAGCCGCGGTCACCAGCGTCGCTTCGATCGGTTTGATAATTGTCTGCGGCACGATTCCGTTTTCGCGATTGTAGGCCGCCTGCAATTCACGGCGACGGTGGGTTTCATCGATGGCGTGCTTCATCGAATCGGTCATGCGGTCCGCGTACAGAATTGCTTTGCCGTTGGCGTTGCGCGCCGCGCGGCCAATCGTCTGAATTAGAGATGATTCGGATCGCAGGAAACCCTCTTTATCAGCATCGAGAATGGCGACCAGAGAGACTTCCGGCAGGTCGAGGCCTTCGCGCAAAAGATTGATGCCGACGAGCACGTCGAATTCACCGCGGCGAAGATCGCGCAGAATCTTGATGCGCTCAAGAGTTTCGATGTCCGAGTGCAGATAACGCACACGCACATCGACTTCGGTGAAGTACTCGGTCAAATCCTCAGACATCTTTTTTGTCAGAGTCGTGACCAGGACGCGTTCGTTGCGCTCGGCGCGCAGACGGCACTCGCCCAGCAAGTGATCGATTTGACCTTTCACCGGGCGCACTTCAACTTCCGGATCCATCAAGCCGGTGGGGCGAATGATCTGCTCGATGACTTCGCCGCTTGATTTCGTCAATTCATATGGACCAGGCGTAGCCGACACGTAGATTCTTTGCGCGACCCGCTCTTCGAACTCTTCAAAATTCAACGGCCGATTGTCCAGCGCGGAAGGAAGACGAAATCCATATTCCACCAGCGTCTTCTTGCGCGATTGGTCGCCGAAGAACATGCCGCGCACTTGCGGAATTGTCTGGTGCGATTCGTCGATGATTACCAGCGTGTCGCGCGGGAGATAATCCAGGAGCGTCGGCGGCGGCTCGCCTTCTTTTTTGCCGGTCAGATGCCGCGAGTAATTTTCGATGCCGCGACAGAAGCCCATCTCTTTCAGCATCTCGAGGTCGAACATTGTGCGCTGATGCAGCCGCTGCGCCTCGAGCAGCTTGCCTTCTTCGATCAGCTTGGGTTCCCACCATTCCAACTCTTCCTTGATCGATTTGATCGCGCGTTTCAAGGTCGTGCGCGGCATCACGTAATGCGATTTCGGGTAGAGCGGCACGCGCGAGTTGTGCTTCTGCTTCACTTCACCGAGCAGAGGATCGATGGTTGAGATGGAATCGATTTCATCGCCCCATAGTTCGACACGATAAGCTTCGTCCTGATAACTCGGATATACCTCGACAACGTCGCCACGCACGCGAAAACTGCCGCGCTTGAAATCGATATCGTTGCGTTCGTATTGCAGCTCAACCAGGCGTTGCAGAAGCTTATCGCGCGCGATGCGCATCCCCGGCTCGAGAAAAACGAGCATGCCGTAGTACGCATCCGGATCGCCTAAACCGTAAATGCAGGACACGCTCGCGACCACGATCACATCGCGCCGTTCGAAGAGCGCGCGCGTCGCTGACATCCGCAGCCGATCGATGTCTTCGTTAACGATCGCGTCCTTTTCGATGTAAGTATCGGACGCCGGGACGTAAGCCTCGGGCTGGTAATAATCGTAATAGGAGACGAAGTACTCGACCGCGTTGTCGGGAAAGAGTGAACGGAATTCCTGATAAAGCTGCGCTGCGAGGGTCTTGTTGTGCGCGATGACCAAGGTGGGCCGCTGCGTTTTCTCGATGACGCTGGCGACCGTGAATGTCTTGCCGCTGCCGGTGATGCCGAGCAACACCTGATCCTTGACCTCGTCGTTGACGCCGCGCACTAAGGCTTCGATCGCCTGCGGCTGGTCGCCGCAAGGGCGATAAGCTGATTTGAGCGCGAAGGGCATGACTAGCAATAGTAAGTCCTGAATCCTGCCGCGACAACCGGGGGTTGCGATTCATGCGACTGTTGCTGCCGGTCGATGGGATTTTATCCATAAACCTCGACACGTCTTGGCAAACGTGATACAAGGCGAGCCGGAAGTCGACGAATCTCGAGCGAGTCCTCGACCCACTCTAGACTCCCGACTCCACTCGATCCGTTTGAACGACGGCGAACGGTTGACAAGATTTCTTGGCGAGCATGTTCAAAATTGGAGGCAAACCAATGCGCGAATTTGCCGCGAAAGAGAATAATAAGAAGAGCGACTCGACTGGGCCTGCAAGTCTTAAGAAGGCTACACGGACGTCAAAACTTGAGACGCCGGCAAACGCCATTCTCCAGCTGCAAAAAAGCATCGGCAACCACGCGGTTGGGAAAATACTGCGATCGCGGGCGCGTGATGACGGAGGCGGGCTTCATAACGAGAATTCAGTTTGCCAGACAGCCAGCGATGGGATCGCTGGCACGCCGCAACCGTTGCCTCACCTTAAGGCCATCCAGCAGTCCTTCGGCCATCATGATGTTTCAGCCGTACAGGCTCACATCGACCCGCAAGCGACCGCAGCCAATCGGGAGCTTGACTCAGTCGGTTACACGATCGGAAACCATGTTGCTTTCGTCGGCAATCCGGACCTCCACACCGCAGCACACGAAGCCGCGCATGTCGTGCAACAACAGGCCGGCGTCCATCTTACTGGCCGCGTAGGGCGAGCGGGTGATGAGTACGAGCGGCACGCCGACGAGGTGGCGGACCGTGTGGTCCAGAGTAGGTCCGCAGAAACATTACTTGACCGGAGGGCGGGCTCTGTTGAGTCAGGCAAAACGGCCAGCGCGGCTGGATTGCAAAAACAATCTCCCGCGAATCAAATGCAGCGAGCGCCAGAATCAACCTCAAAGAGCGGCGGTATTTCAAAAGCAGAATTGTTGCAACAGGGCTTCCAGAAGCTATTGAACGAGGAGCAATTGAATGAAAAGATAAATGGCGCTGCGGCGGCTGCGCTCGCGAAAGCGTATCTCGCGGGCCGAGCCGTGAAACTTGGAGGCGGGATGCGCGCGACGCCGTATCTCGCTGAAAAACTCCCAACTCCACCCACCGAGGATGAGGTTTACCGAGCGATCCTGAGCGGAATGGACATCGCCAATTCCAGCGCAGTTAAGGTCGGTAAGAACTGGAAGTTGAGGGCTGCACCCCAGGACGAAGGCAGAGAGGAAACGGCTAAAGTGGTCTTCGACTGGGCGGTGGAACAAGGCGTTGATTACGTGATGGACAAAGCTAAAGAAAAAGCGATCAAGAAAGGCGCCGCCTGGTGCGCCGCGCGGTGGACTGCTGCCGAAGGCTTGGTCGTGGTCGCGGAGATGGTGCTAGGCGCATTGAACGTAGTTGGCGACATTGCACTAGCGGCATCATTTCTCGCATTGCTGATAGAACTACAGCGGCCCGAGAAACAAATCTCTAAACGCGAACAAATCCTGGGCGATGTTAAGAGTTGGTTAGCGGGTCAGCAGGCAGAGGCCGCGGAAGCGAAGAAAAGCGCGCAAGAGGCGGCGGCTTTTGCAGAACGTTTTGGTCGACCGTTCAAGCCTGACATGCGACCTGCAGCTCCGGTTGATGCAACCAGGGTGGGCAAATGAACTTGGGTTACGAGCGAGACCGGGTGTCGATCATGCTTACTCCATCGCAACTGGCGGCGCCGTTTGGCTGGTGACTTGATAAATCGCTTCCATGACCGCCGATCGAACTTCCGCGGGCAGGGAGCCGCGCACCGCCATGCGACGAAAAGCTGAAAGCACCTCAGGTTGGCCGCTCAAAGCCAATAGTTTTATCACCGCCAGCCGGACTTCGGTATTCGGATGCTCTTCGATGGCCCGCATCAAAGATCGCACTTCGCCGGCTTTAGACATCAGGAACAACAACGAGAATGCATCGTAGGTCTTATCGCGGCTTTCCCCGGTGAGATTGCTGATTGCTTCGTTCGCCAAACCCGACGATGAGATTGCGGCGCCGATAGCGCGGCGGCGATCGGGATCGGCTTCGCGCAGCGCGCGAGTGAACACAGCCGCTCGATCGTCCTGCAGATCGAACAAGGCGCGAGCGGCGGCATTGCGCACCTCCGGCGACGGATCGTCAAAAGCGGGAGTGATACGCCGATAGGCGTCTTCACCGCCGACGCGTGGCAGCTCGGCGACCGCAGCCGCCCGTGTCGCAACGTGGTTGCTCTGCAATGCACTTTCAAGATCTGATCTGAGTTGAAACGATTGCGCGTCCTCAGGCAGGCTTACTGGACGAAATTCCATCTCGTTGTCGTCCGGTTCAGGCGCGATCGGTTCCTGGAAAATCGAGCGGTGCATCGATTTAGCCTCGCCCTCGAAACCAGCTTCGAACCACGGGGCGATTTCGCGAACGGCCGAATCGCTGGCCTCGATTTCTTTACCATTTCCTTCAACCCGAGTTGGCAAGGACGGCGTTTGATTGCTTGCAGTCTTCTCCGCAATCATGCGTTCCTGTTCGGCGATCCGGCGAGTCTCTTCGGCCTGGCGGCGTCGCTCGGCATCCTCTTCGCGGAGCTTAGATTCAATCTCAGCCCGAATTCGAGCCTCCAGCTCGACGCGCTCACGTCTCTCGGCTTCTTCCCGTTGACGCTCAGCCTGTTCGGCTCGCACTCGCGCTTGCGATTCTGCTTGACGCCGCGCTTCTTCCTCAGCGCGCAATCGGGCCGCGTCTTCAGCCTGACGCCGGGCTTCCGCTTCGGCGCGGCGTTGCGCCTCTGCTTCCGCTTGACGGCGCGCTTGTTCTTCAGCGAGGCGTTGCGCTTCCTCCTCGGCGCGGCGGCGAGCTTCCTCTTCCGTCCGGCGGCGGGCCTCTTCTTCAGCGTGCCGGCGGGCAGCAGCTTCGGCGCGCAACTCGGCTTCGATTTTTGCGCGCAGCCGCGACTCCTCTTCAGCTTTCGACCGGGCGCGCTCTTCAGCCTGGCGTCGAGCATCCGCTTCAGCGCGACGACGTTCGTTTTCGTCGGTTAAGCGCTGTGCCTCATGCTCGGCTTGAATTCGCGCATCTTCGCGAGCTTGCACGCGTTCGATCTCGTCTTCAATTTCGCGAAACTTCGTTTCGGCGCGACGTCGCAGCTCATCCTCCTGTGCACGGCGCCGGGCCTGGTTCTCTAAATATTTTCGTTCTTCCTCGGCGCGTCGCGCGGCCTGCTGCTCTTCGGTTTGACGCAATGCCGCGAGCTGCGCTTCGTGCGACTCCTGTTCGGCGCGCATCTGTTCGGCCACCTGATGGCGGCGTTCGGCCTCGATCGCGCGCACGCGCATCAGCTCTTTTTCGGCGTCGGCAATTTCCGCTTCAGCAATCTGTCGCCGTTTTTCTTCTTCGGCGCGATCGCGCGCCTCTCTCTCGATTCGCTGCCGCTCATGCTCGGCGCGTTGGCGCGCGATTTGTTCATCCTTTTCGTTCCATACTTGCTGCTCCGCGCGGAACGCGTCTTCAGCCGCAATGCGGACTGCATCTACTTCGGCGCGACGCGCGGCTTCATCTCTGCGCAAACGGGCCAGCTCGGCTTGCAGATGGGCGATGTCTTCGGCGGCGCTGGTCGGCACATCAGCTTTGACGGGCGGCACCTGGACAGGTGGAGCCGGCGCGTGAATTGGCTCGATCGCTGCAGGCGCCGCGGAAGTTGGCGGCGATGGTTCACTCAGGTCAGCAACCGGCGGTTTATTCGGCTCTTCATCTCTGAGGATTTTGATCAAGGCTGCTTTGTTAGTCGACAGAGCAGTCCGTAACTCATCGGTGACAACCCCGCGCGGCGCATCGATCACCAGGCGATCGTCGCCCGCAGTTTTTACGTCGACGCCTTTGGCGCGTAGCTGAGAGAGTAGTTCGTGGGCCGTCATATTTCGATTACCTCGCGGTCAGTTGCGATTGCCGGCGGGGGCGCCACGGGTGGAGCAGCAGAGCTGGGCTGCGAATTGGTAGCGCACGCGTCGATAGCTTGCTCGATCAAATGCCGCGGTACTTTTCGATCTCTTTCGGTTTGTAACAGACCGTTAAGCGGAGCGATAGCTGCCGGATCGCGGAGATCGGTCAACGCTTCGACGGCGGCGCGACGAACGTCGGGCGAAGGATCGTTGAGGGCGCCCACCAGATGCGGTGTCGCCTCCGGGTCTTGCGTGAAACTCAGACGACGAGCGGCCGCCGCGCGTTCATTGTCCGATGCAGCCACGCGCAAATCACGAGTCGCGTCGTCGAAATAGCCGTGCTTCATGAATGCCGCGCGCGCGCGATCGCGTCGTTCGATGTTGCGTCCCACCATCGCCGAAAGCAACTCAGCGCCAACCATGCGACGGGTCTCGCGATCGGCGGATCCGACGAGGCTTTCATCATATGGTTGCCCGGAGAATATCTTGTTCGCCTCCGCCGCGGCTCGATTCATACGTTCAGGCTTTCCATTCGAACTCGCCGCGACATCCGCCGAGGCAGAAGCTACTCGAGTCGCTTCGGTCATCTCTTCTGAGGTTTTCGCAGCGGGCGCTGCGGCGACGACGGCTGCCGTTTCGAACGGAACTGCACTCTCAACCGCTTTGGACTGCGCCGTTTCGGTCGCTTTCGATTTACTGATTCGCTTGACCCGGCGCGTAGCCCTCGCGCGACGACGTTGCACGAAAAACAACGCGATGATCAGAATGAGAATCGCCGCGCCGATGGCTACCGGAATTGGATTTAACTGGGCCAATAGCAGCCAATAGTGCCCGCGCTCTTTTGCTCGCGTCCAAAAGTCCGATCGTGAATTAGTCAAGCCGGAATTTGACGTCTGTGTTCCGGAATTCCCCGGAGACGAGCTTTGTTGCGGGGTCGAAGAGCGGTTCGCACCCGATGCCGGCGACATGAGCGGAGTCGCAGAGCTATTCAACGATCCCGAAGGTGAACTCGCACTACCCAGCAGGTTCGACCCGGTTGCCGAATTTGTATTAGCGGAATTGTTACCGGCAACCGATGAGTTTGTAGAACCGGCCTTATTCGCTGAATTCGAATTGCTGTTCTTTGATTTCGAAATAGTATTTGCCGACGCGTTCGCAGCGCTCTCACGTGCAGATGAGTTACGATTTCCGACGCTTGATTGATTGCCGCGTTTGTTTGCATTGATGCCCGCGGCGTTACCTGTTCTGGCGCCCGGCGCAACGGCGTTGTTGCCGGTCCCACCGGCGCGCGGTCGGCCGCTAGTATCTGACCAGACGAAGCCGCCTGAACGATTCGAAGCGGTAACTTGTCCGCCGCCCACAACCGCGATCACGATTTCAAGGCGATTTCCGTGTTGCTCGACGTGAGCCGTCGCACCCGGTATCAGGCGAAACGAGAGAAGGGTGTAGTCGCCGCTGCGTTGTGCGGTAACGTCGGTAAATCCACGGCCACGCATCGCTTGAGCACGCGGCATATCCGTCGCTGGAATCTTCACGTAGAAGCGATCGCCCCGGCGATAAGCTTCATAGTCGTTAAGTGATTGATCGGAAACGATCGAGACGCGCGAACCTTCAGTCGAATCGGCCGAATGAATCGTGGCGATGTGATTGCGTCTGGCGGCGTTCGCATTACCGGAGGGAAACACGCGAGTCTGGCCCACAACTGTCAAAGCAGTGAGCACAGCTATCGCCGTCAATCTCAAAACCGAGGATGAGATGTGAAGAGAGCGGGGCGTTTGGTCCATCATGCTATTCATTGGGGCAACATCAACGAACAAGCCGGCGAACGCTAAGGGGAATTATGCAAGAACGCGGGCTCGTTGTCACCCACATTCAGGTCCATGAGAGGTTGACTTTGGTCCAGCTTGTACATCGTTTCGAGAATTGCGGTGCGAACGTTTTCAGGCATGTCCTCGCGCGCCGCCAGCTCACGAAGCTGAGGCACGACGCTGCTTTGTCCGGCCATGTTCAGTACCCGCACCGCACACAAACGAACCTCTTCATCGCGATCGTTTGCGATCGCGTCGATGATTGGTTGAGTTTCTTCGGCGCGCGCCAACAAAGAGAAGAGCGAAAAAGCCTCGAACGCCTGGCGCCGATCTTCGCTGGCCAGACGAGGGACGGCTTGCGCCACGATTCCAGTGCTCATACAAGCCTGGGCGACGCGGTTGAGCATCTCGGGATCGGCCGTTTCGCTAACACGCACATATGCATCGGCACGATCGAAATGCAAGCTTGTCAGCGTGCGCGCTGCGGCCGCGCGCACGATTCTTGATTCATCGCTAAGCGCGATCAAAACCGGCGAAAAGACCGATTCATGATCGATCGAACCGAGACTCGACACCGCCGCAGCACGTACTGAAGGTTCGGCATCTTCGATCACCATCGAAGTTAAAGCCTTAACTGCGACCTGCACTGGATGCAAAGCCATCTCTTGCGCAACGGCTATGCGTGCAGCTTCATCTGCGCTTTCGAAAGTGGCCAGCGACTTAGCCAACTCTTCGTCATCTTCTCCGGGCGGCAGTTCTTCAAACGATACGAATCGTTCATAAGCCTCAGGCGCGCC
>DASQYL010000061.1:0-2028 GCA_035639235.1 Pyrinomonadaceae bacterium
AGCATCGGTCGCGATGGATCGGTTGTGGTCGCCGTCGGCACACAGGACCTGGGCACCGGCACGCGCACGTACACGCGCGGAATCGTGGCCGAAGAACTTGGGTTAGGAATTAAAGACGTCGTCGAGCACATTGGAAATTCCAAACTCGGCGGCGCGAACTCATCAGGCGGCTCGACGACAGCTGCCTCGCTGTCACCGTCGGTGAAAGATGCGGCTTACAACGCTCGCATGGCGGTGGCTGAAAAATTCTCGGCACTGCTCGGCAAGGCAAAGCCGGAAGAAATTATTTTCGCAAACGGAACCGTGAGCGCCGGCGGCAGATCGATTTCCTGGAAGCAGGCGTGTGCTGGTTTGCCGCCCGCGGGCGTTGTAGCGCACGGCGTGTGGCGATCGGATTTGCAGTCGCGCGGCGTGCACGGCGTCGTCTTCGCCGAAGTCGAAGTCGATGTGGAAACTGGAAAGGTGCGTCCCATCAAAATGCTGCAAGTGCAGGACGGCGGCCTGCCGCTCAATCGACTGACAATGGAAAGCCAGATCAATGGCGGCATGATCCAGGCGCTCGGCATGGCGTTGCTCGAGACGCGCGTAATGGATGCAGATCTCGGGATGCAATTAAATCCCAGCTTCATGGATTACAAATTACCGGGCGCACTCGAGATGCCTGAACTGATTCCACTGATTGACGACGAAGACAAACGCGAGGCTGTCATTGGGATCGCCGAAGCCTCGATTATTCCGGGCATCGGCGCGATCGCGAATGCGGTCTTCAATGCCAGCGGCGCGCGGGTACGCGAACTGCCAATCACGCCTGACAAGGTTCTGATGGCACTCGTGAAAGGAGGGCAGCGCGTATGAAAGCCTTCGAATGGATGAATGCGACGACGGTCGCCGACGCGGTGACAGCGCTCACGTCAGCACCTGCCGCTGCCGATCCCGACGATGCCGCGCGGCCGATCGCCGGTGGCCAGGACTTGCTGACCACGATGAAGGAATACATCACGCGGCCGGCGCGCGTGGTGAATCTGAAATCAATTCGCGGGCTGGATAAGATCGAATCAGACGGCAAGGGTGCATTACGAATCGGCGCGCTGGTGACCTTGAATCAACTCGAAGAAGACGCGAACGTGCGCAAGAATTTTCCCGGTCTCTCTGAGGCTGCGCATTCGATCGGCACGCCGCAAATTCGTAATCTGGGAACTGTCGGCGGAAACCTTTGCCAGCGTCCGCGCTGCTGGTACTTTCGCCTGGAAGAAGTTGTCTGTTTGAAGAAGGGCGGCAGCGAGTGTTACGCCGCGACTGGCGAGAACAAGTATCACGCAATCTTCGGCGGTGGGCCATCGTATATCGTGCATCCGTCTGACCTGGCGCCGATGCTGGTTGCGCTGGGCGCCAGCGTCGCCGTCGCGGCTGCCCGGGGCACGCGCATCATATCGCTCGACAAATTTTTTACGCTGCCGGCGGATGCGAATGTGCGTCGCGAGAACGTTTTGACGAACGACGAAATCATCACTCACGTAATGGTGCCGGCATCAAAGTTCGCGGCGCATTCGACTTACTTGAAATTCAAAGAGCGCGACTCGATGGACTTCGCCATGAGCGCAGTCGCCGCGGCTATTTCCATCAGCGCAAATAAGACTGTAAGCGAAGCGCGCATCGCACTCGGCGGCGTCGCGCCGATTCCGTGGCGCGTGCCGAAGGCCGAGTCGGTTTTGATCGGCAAACCACTCACAACCGATCAGCTTACGAACGCAGCGAAGATAGCCGTGCAGGGTGCAGAACCATTAGCGAAGAACGCGTACAAGATTCCGTTGACGCAGACGCTGGTGCGGCGGGCGCTGGCGAAACTTGGCGGCGTTCCCGCGACTGTTAATTCCGACTATTTGTGGTCATCCTCGTAAGCAGTTGGAGGTGCTATGTCAAGCGAGCGAGAGAATTCACCGCCAGTTGAAACGATCAAGAGCGCCTTCTGCGCTTCGTTGCGTTCGAAGAAGTATTTCATGATCGACGTCGTACCGACAGAAGCCGAAC
>DASQYL010000062.1:0-4091 GCA_035639235.1 Pyrinomonadaceae bacterium
GTCTTTTGCAAGACTACAACTCTGGAATTTGCGAAGGCGATGCTTTGTTCGTAAGGATCCTGTGTGCCGTTCTGTATGTTCGTTGACGACGCCAACACGGACGTGCCGGTGCTATTCAATACGAACAGATCGTAATCGTTATTGGAAGCGCCCAAAGGATCGGACCAATGCAAGTTGAGCAGAGACGTTCCCGAAGTTACGCTGTCGTATTGCGCCACGGCCGCGGTCGGATCAAAATCGTGAACATTTCCGCCCGCGAGCAGACTGAGCGTGCCGCCGTTGACGAAATTGCCTTCCCAGGTTCCCGAAGTGTTGTCGTTCTTGTTTCCAGAATTAGCCGCGGCTGAAAAGTACAGCGCTCCTGCGGCCGTGACGTCGTTAACAGCCTGGGTGGCGAGGCCGCCGTTGTTGGTGGAGACGATCGAAGTCGTTTGGCCATCCTGGAATGGCGATTCAACAAAGTATCCGACGTCGTCGAGGATGATATCGCAGCCGGCCGACCTGAGGCCGCGGATGTTGTTCGCGAAAGATGCGATTCCTCCGTCGGCCGTGGCGAAATATAATTGCGCGCCGGGTGCCAGGTCGTGAATGATCTCGAGCATCGCGGTTCCTTCGTCTCCCGACCCTGCCTGTCCCGACAACACAGTTACCGGTCCCAGATCACCGGATGCCTGACTGATTGATAAACTCGTGACGCCGTCGGAAAGCACCCCGACCTTTATTCCCGTGCCGTCCACATTGAACGTACCTCGCGCGGTGTAGGCTCTGTGGGTCGTGTCTCCTTGTGAAGTAACGCTGCCCACTTGCTGCACAATATCGCCGGGCGCTTTGGGGACCAGAACCTGTTGCAGTTCATTCCGCACGCGATCGGCGCGTTCTTTGAAGTCCGAATACTCACCACGCGCTGTTGGTGATGGGTTCGGCAACTCCGCCTGCGCATAACGCGCTTCCTGTTTTGGCTGAATGAATTTAACCTGCGCCAAACCCGCAATGGTCTCGAGCCGGTCCAGCGAAGTTTTGGCTCGGAGCGTGTGGTACTCGGGAAAAGCGCTCACGATTTCGACGTTCATGGCGCCCAGCAGCGAAATGAGCGAATCGTCAACTAGTGCTGTCATGTCCACCGTAACTGCGCCGGCATCGTCAGCTCCCACGTCCACCGAAAGTGTGGGGATGCCCGCAGCGATGCTTTCTCCTCTTCTCATTTTCGCGGCGTAGAGCAGTTGCGAATCGATTTTTTGCTGCGCCGGTGTGCGCGACTGTTTTTCGTCGAGTAGCGCGCTGATTTGCAGCAACGCTTGCGTGTCGAGCTTTTGAATAGGCTGTTCTGTCGTCTGCGCTTGTGGTGGAGGCAAAACCAGCGTTGGAGCAATGCCGGCATCGATCGAATATGAAGCATTGACGCGTTGCAAAATCTCAGACGCGAAAAACAGGGCGATTAGGATGAGAATTATCCCGGCTTTACGTTTCATTGCTTGCTCCGATCTATTTTGGGAAGCTTTGTGCTCCCGCTGCTAAGGTCCGAACCGGCGGCGATATTCATCTGAGTTGATGAATGCTTTGACCATTTCCGCCGCGATGTAGTCGCCGTTGAATTGATTCAGTTTCGTGAGCCAGAAGTCATAGCCGGTGTAATCCGTGTCCGGCAAATCGTTGGGATTGCGTCGCAGGTAGCCGAAATACTGAGTCAGGACAAAAGCGCGATTCGACTCGGCATGGTAAAGATCCGCATCTTCAGCCACCTGACGCAACGCTTGCGTGCGGGCCGTAGTATTGCTGCTGTCTAATGCGCCCAGAAAAAAATTAATTGCATTCTGGCGCTCACCCGCAGACAGCACGTTACCGGCATTCGTGTTCAGCTTATCAACAAACTGCGTCGGGCTCATCGTGGTCGGAAAAGTGCTGAGAAACCGCGTCGTTTGCACGAACTCTCCAGCGTAGGCCTGCTTGTTGGTCTCGAGCGCCTGCTCCCAACCGGGCGCCAGCACGACTACGCCGCTGCCAATGCGTTGCGTGTCCTGCAGGAATTCGTCAAAACGTACAATGGGAACTGCAAGTTGATGAGCACCTCCGAACGTTGACGTGCCGCGGGCATCTCCGTACGCAGCTTTGTACATACGTTCGACCAGATAACCTGTCTGCTGAAATTCGATCGAGAGAAAGAACGCTGCCGAAACGTTAATGCGATGAACTTCGATGCACCCTGCATCGCTGCCACAGGAAATGATTTGATTAGACCAAAAATCCCATCCGCTTTGATCTGGTTCGCGGTTTAGAAAATCCTGGTAATGTTGATGCACAAGGAAGCTGGGGTTATCAGCCGGAGTCACCCCGTTCGTTGTATCGTTGTCGATGATCGTGATGTTGGCTGTTGACGGCGATCCCAGCGTGCCGCCGTTTGCAGCCTTCAGCGCGAGTAAAACTTTCCGGGCCCTCAGCGTACGTGTCGTCAACGATGGCAATCGAAAATGTCTTTGAAACTTCACCAGGCGCGAACGTGATTGTGCCGAGTGCGCTCATATAATCGCACCGTGAAGAAGCGATGCCGTTGAAGACGTTGCAATTGGCTACGTTAATAGGGTCAGTTGTCGCATATGAAACTGATGCGAGACTCGCACTATCACCTGTGCGGTTAACCGTAATCGTTACCTGGCGATCGCCCTCATTCACGGAATAAGTCGGTGAGCTGAATTGAATAGATTGGTTGGACGAGCCAGGCTGATAAGCCACCAGCCGATTCGAGGCGGGCACGACAATTAACCCTTCGCCCGCGGCCAGCGCCGCCGGCGCAGACAGGTTGTGTTCATCGGGGCGAAGGACGGGAGCGCCCACAATTCCAGTCCAGACATTCAGTCCGGTGCTTTCATTGAGGGCATATAGTCTTCCGCTCGTCGAGCCGACATAGACGTAACCATTCACTATGATCGGAGCGGTACTCAATGTTCCATCGCCCAGGAATGACCACTGGAGCGTACCGGTGGTGATATCTCTCGCCGCGAGCGTTGTGCCGTTGAGAAAATAACCGGCGGAGCCATCGAAAGCCGGCGCGGGCGCAGCAGCGAATTCGTCTACCTGAGTCCCGGTACCTAAATCGAGTGTTGCATTACTCAGGCCCTCGTCTCTCGCATAAACGCGGCCTCGATACAAGACCGCCGTTCTCCCACCACCACCGAGACAGGAAGACGTGTGATGCCAGAGCACTGCTCCTGACGATGGTGACAGCGCCCACACGTTATTGCATGAATAGGCGCCGATCACCGCACTGCCTGAGACTGCCGGCGAGCTATGATCGCCGCCCGCATTGAGTGTGCTCCATTTGATAGTGCCGTCCTGCTCAGATACCGCAAACATCGTTGGGTAACCTGCCACGTAGACAGCTCCGCCAACCGCTGTCGGCGGTGAGCTGAAGGCTTGCCCTCCGAGCTGCCGCGTCCACACTGGCGTTCCGGTTGACGCATCGAACGCGCGCAGCAGGCCGTTGTAAGTGATCACGAATACGCGGCCGGCATCGTATGCGGCAGCCGGATTGGTGCCAACATCGCCGCTGCTCCAAAGGGTAGCGCCGGTTGTCGCATCAAGAGCCTGAAGACCCATTACCGTAGTAACGAAAACTCTGCCGCCGGCGATCAGTGGATAAGACACCGGGTTTCCGAGATCACGCGACCAGCGTTGCGTCAGTGGCGGACTTATCGTGTCGTATTGCCACCCGGTATGAGCGGGATCGATTTGAAAAGTCACGGCTTGACCGGGACCAGCCGGCGTTGGCGTTGGCGTTGGCGTCGGGGGGACACTTACATAGACCGCCGTCAAGGTTCGATTGGGGTTCATGTTCACGGTCAGCGATCTGCTCAGAGACAGATCGCTTCCGTTCTCTTGCCATTTTTGAAAGTAGGTGCCGCTGCCACTATTGATAGGCGCCGTCAGGGTGACTTGCGTGAACCGGTTGTAGGTGCGTGTAAACGGCGTCGATCCGTTTCCGAGATTCCCGTTGTCACTCGGACTAACCGCGATGGGAACGCCCGCTGCCGGATTGGAAGATTGAACCGTCAACGTGAACGTTGGTATCGGCCCATACACCGCAGTGATAGTGTGGT
>DASQYL010000063.1:0-4077 GCA_035639235.1 Pyrinomonadaceae bacterium
AAAAAGGAAATGGTTGAATCAAGCAGCAAGGCTTGTTGTATCTAATCACATAGCAACAGGGGAAGAGATTTGGTAGCGAAGGAAATTAATCGACCTCATGAAAAGGCACCCGGAGCAGCGTGGTTGTTGGGACTGACTGCCTGGGCCGTACCCGGCTTGGGTCATTTGCTTCAGGGCAAATGGTTACGCGCGCTCTTGTTGGGCGGCGCCGTTTGGGTGATGTTTTTTGTGGGGCTGGCAATTGGCGGACACCTTTTTCGGGTCGGAGCGAATGACCAGGGCTTCTCGGCAATTCTGCAACTGCTGCCGATGAGCGCGAACTTCGGCGCTGGACTGCTGTACATTGGCTGTTGGTTGACTAACACAGGATTTGCCGAGCAGGCGCAGCGAGTAACCTATGAATACGGCAACACCTTCTTGCTTTGCGCGGGACTCTTAAATTATCTGGCCATGCTCGACGCGTTCGATATTGCGGCAGGGAGGAAGCAATGAGACACGTCTTGTGGATGGCCTTCTTTGCTTGCCTGACGGCGATTGTCTTTGGCGTCGTCGCAAAAGGATCCGATCGGCAAAAGTTAAACTACGGCCTGAAGGTCTTTGGTGAATTCCTCGCGGTCGCATTCATCCTTGGATGGATTTTGTATTTTCTCCCGCTGCACTGAATACTCTGCGTTAACTTCTAATGCGGTTAGTAACCACCGATGCCGTCGTTCTTCGCAGCTACAATCTTGCCGAATCTGACCGCATCGTAGTCTTGCTTACGAAAACTTCCGGATTAGTTCGCGCCGTCGCGAAGGGCGCGCGTCGCATGAAGAGTCGCTTCGGCGCGGCGCTCGAGCCCTTCACACTCATTAAGCTGTCTTTCCAAGAGCGAGAAAACCGTGAGCTGGTTAACTTGTCGAGCGCAGAAATTCTCAAGTCCTACTTTAACCTCACCTCGAATCTGGAGGCTGCGGAAGTGCTTGCATACATGGGAGAGATGGTCGCTGAGTTCGCGCCACCTCATGAAACAGATGAACGTTTGTTTCGCATGTTGACTGCCTGCGTTGAAGCTTTGGCCCAACGGCCGGGAAACGAAAGGGCGCTTACGCGATATTTTGAAATTTGGTTGCTGAGGCTCGCCGGGCTCTTTCCGGATCTGCGCGTCTGTGCGTCGTGTGGAATTCCATTGAGTGCAAATGATTCTCTGTCTGTCGACGCAGAGGTGCGGCCCCGTTGCCCAAATTGCAGTCCATCGAATAGTTCCGCGTTATCGGGCGAGGCTATAAAGATAATTCGCGTTACGCATCAACTCTCGCCCGCGAACTTTGTCGAAACGAGCCGTTTATCGGAACAACAAAATGCAGAGATTGGCGATTTAACGCATCGTCTGATTACTCGAGCGATTGAGCGGCGTCCCCGAACGCTGGTCGCCAGCAGCCGTTAGCAAATTATGACCAGCCGACGATTGATTGAGCGTTACGTCCTGAAGACCATCTCCCCGTACGGTGTGGCAGCCCTTCTACTGCTCACTGCCATCCTGTTTGTTCAGCAAACCGGACGATATTTCGAGACTGTATTTCATGGTGTCATGCCGGCGGAATTTGTTTACGGCCTGGCACTGGCACTCCTGCCGACCGTCCTGGTCTTTACTATTCCGATGGCTGTTCTTTGTGGAACGATCATCGGGCTAGGCCGCATGAGCAGCGACAGCGAATTGATAGCAATGCGCGCCGCCGGCATTAGTACCTGGCGAACGTTGTGGCCCGCGCTGCTGGTTGGGTTGATTGCCACTGGCGCAGCGGGCTATCTCAACCTGGTCGAAGCGCCGCGTTCGCAGCAACAACTGCGTACCGTCGCCCTGCGGAGCGCCATCTATAAATTAGATTCCCCGGTAGAACCCCGGACATTCACAAACGATTTCCCCGGTTATGTGATTTATGTGCGTGACGGAGACAAGACTCGCGGCCAATGGGGCCGCGTGTTTATACAGACGCAGGAACAGGATCATTCTACGGATTTGATTACCGCTCGCGCCGGCAGAATCGATTCGTCGTCTGATAAGTCTGAACTGGTTTTGCAGGATGCGATGAAAACGAAGATTCCCGCTCCCGGCGCGCGCGATCAGTCGTATTCCGTCGATCGACTCGAAACCTTGCGCTATACATTCCCGACCGGACGAGCAAGTCTCATGGAGAAGCTGCAGAACCCGGAGCCCAATCCGGACGAGATGAGTTTCTCGGCTCTGCGCCAATATGTAGCCAGCAGCAGCGGCGGGCAGTATCGCGAAGCTGCAATCATTTTTCACAAGCGACTGGCCTTTGCATTGGCGCCTTTCGTGTTTGCGCTGTTTGGATCGGCGCTGGCTCTGCGCATGCGGCGCGGAAGTCGCGGCTTTGGCGTACTCGTCTCGCTAATCATCCTGATCGCGTACTACCTCATCACGCTCGGCGGCGATCAGGCCGCGAAAGCCGGGTCAATTTCTCCGATCCTGGGTGCATGGCTCGCGACTGGATCTGTTCTAATCATTGGGGTGCTCATTTTAGTATCGCGCAAAAGACACTATAGCTGGTCGTTTCGTTCACATCGAGCAACGGCCGCCGTCGAAACTGTCGAACCAAAGCCGGAAATTATCGCGCGCCGGGGCCTCAGATTTAGGTTTCCGATCGCGAATTTCCCGACGTTGCTCGACGTGGGCGTGGTGCGCACGATGGCCCTCAGTTTTGTCTTTGGCTTCATCGCACTCGTTCTGATTTTCGACGTGTTCACAACGTTCGAACTCTGGCGCTTCATCGCTGCGAATCGTGCCTCAACCAGAATCGTGGTGGAGTATCTGTTCTATCTCCTGCCGCTGTTAACCGTCGAATTATTTCCGGGCAGCGTGCTGGTTTCCGCGCTGATGACTTACGCGCTAATCGCGAAACGCCGCGAGGCCGTTGCCTGGTGGTCCAGCGGCCAGAGTGTCTATCGATTGATGGCTCCGGGTTTCGCGTTCGCGATGCTGATGGCCGTCGGGTCCTGGTTTATTCAGGAGCGCATCATGCCGCAATCAAATGTGCGACAGGATGCTTTACGCGCGCGCATTCGAGGCAACATCGCGCAAATCGGCGCCGGGAGCGATCGGCGTTGGCTCGTCAGCGCTGACGGCTCGCGCATCTACGCTTACGATTTTGACGGTCGCCGGCAGGTACTGATTAAGCCGGCAATCTACGAATTTGACGATCAGCAAGTCCAACTCAATCGCGTCATCAACGGCGAGGAAGGGAAGTGGCTGCCCGATAACAAATTTGAAGTTTCGAAGGCACAATGGATTAGTCTTAACCAGCCAACCGTCGCTCGCGAAGCCGCGGATCAATTGCAAATTACCGGTGTCGATCCACCTTCTGCTTTCAAGCCGACCGTCGATCGGCCCTCACAACTCGATACCAAAGGACTTCGCAATTATGTGACGGCGCTGAAAATCCGGGGCGCCGATACGGCGGCGCTGGCCGTCGCTTTGCAACACAAATATGCCTCGCCGTTCACGGTCCTGGTAATGGCCTTGATTGGAATGCCATTGGCGATCGAATTTGGACGAAAGAGCACGGTGATCGCTTTGTGCTCCGCGGTTGTCGTAAGTCTCGCTTTCTGGCTAATCTCGAGCGGTTTTCAACAACTCGGCGAGCACTCGCTTTTGCCACCGCCCGCGGCTGTCTGGACACCCATCGTCATGTTCGCTTGCGGCGGACTGTATTTTATTTCGCGCGTGCGAACGTGAAGTCCGTAACACCGCGTAGTGGGGTGGGTCGATCGCCAAGGGCCGAACTTCCCAGCAAATCTTATCGTAGTGACCGTGAGGAGGTAATCGCATGTATTGCTCATCCTGCGGCATAGCCGTCACGCAGCGCCTGACTTACTGCAACAACTGCGGCGCCAAGCTTAACGAGGGCAAAGCCGATCCCAATCTCAAGGAGACAGAGTTGCGCTTTGATGCATTCATCATGGTGGTGATCGCGGCGCTGTTCATTTTTGGCCTGCCGGCGATCGCCGTTCTCGTCGGTGTGATGAAGTCAATCCTTAATTTCGAGTTTGGTCCCCTGGTCGCTTTTGCATTTCTGA
>DASQYL010000064.1:0-6556 GCA_035639235.1 Pyrinomonadaceae bacterium
CTGGAGGCGTTTACAGGCGAGAGCTATTGGATTGAAGCTCGGGCGGCATCGGAAGGTGATATTGCTAAGGGAGGGTTTCATTCAGGTCGCCGAAAGATCGTGGTTACAGACAATGTGAAAGATCTTAAAGTCGTTCTCAGCGAGAAAGGCTATTTCGGCACGGGATGTCGGGATAAGAAATGACTTTGTCTCACGCCGATGGCAGCAATCCCTTAATCTCCCGCACCACTCGATTCACTTCTTCTTGATCCGCCAGCGCAATCATGAAAAATTTGTAGCCTTGATGAAAACAGATGACGCCGTTGGCGAAGAGCCACACGCCGTCGAGAAATGGGTTGCCGCCGAGAATCCAACTTATAGGTGCGCCGCTAATGCCGACGGGGTTTACGATTTGGGCGAATAGCGTGGCGCCCATGGCGCAACTGAACGCGCCAAGCAGCGGCGCGCCGACGTACTTGGCCATCTTCTTTTGAAACTCGACGCGTTCGCGTTCGGCTTCGTCTAATTCGCCGGCGGCCAGTCGCGCTTCCTGCTTCTTCAAATACTCGTCAAATTTCTCGCTGGCCTTCTTCAATCCCCAGACAGGGAGCGCTGAATGCGTGAGCCAATGCGGATGCGTCCCGAGCAGCACGATGTCGAGTCCGGGAAATGCGGCGCCGGCGCGAATGCCGAGCACGAGCGAAGCAGTCACGGCAGCGGCTTTGCCCGGATTTTCCTTGACCCAATCTTTCGCTTTCATGATGCCGGCGGTTGCGGCCGCGGTCGCGCGCGTAGCCTTCACGCCTTTGCCTGCCATCTTCGCTGCTGATCCAACGTAACTCGCCGCTTCATCGAAAATCTTTTCGGCTTTCTTACCGGCGGGCCCGGCTGCGTCGCGAATTATTTTGCCGGCTTCTTTAGCGTGTCGTTTCGCTTCATCGGCGGCGCGCTTTGCGTTTTCGCGCAACTTTGGATCGCTGGTGAAGTTTTCGGCTTCGGCGCGTAATTGTTCGGCGCTGCTGGAGATCGTTTTCGCACCCTTACGCGCGGCGTCACCAGCCGCGCGCGAAGCGTCTTCGACGATGCTGCTGACGCCGAGTTTCTCATCCAGTTCGCGCGCCTTTCGTTTGGCGGCGCGGTGAAGGTCATCAAGTTTTTCTTTGTAATCGGTCATAATGTGTAGCGCAAATTGTTAATTTGTGGCGCAATTTACCAAATTGCGCTACATATTCTACGCCGATCATGATGAACGAGTTCGAACTTCGTGCCCTAGGCACGACATATTTATAGCAACGCCTGTCTAACAAAGTAGTTGCGAAAGAGCGAAATCGGCGCGATTTCGCTCTCTCGCATGTTTCCGACGAGGCATCACAAATCAATAAATATTTCGCCGCGACGCGGCGAAATCCGGTACTCACGGCGCTCGATAACACTTTACTTTTCTCTTGTTCCTTCTTAATTTTCCCGTATGCCGAAATGTCCGACGTGCGGAAGGCCGATTGAATACCAGGACAACCCGTGGCGGCCGTTCTGTTCCGAACGGTGCAAGCTAATCGATTTTGATAAATGGACCAGCGAAGAATACCGCGTGCCCGGACAGAAGATTAATCCGGCTGAGATGCCGGCGCAGCCGACGCCGGATCGAAATTCTGACGTGGATGAATCTTAAAGCTGTGAAGCGAGTCACCGTTACATTTTGTTGCCTGATTGTGATACTGCTAATCTCCAGCGCGTGTTCGAAGCGGCCGACTGCGCCGGGAACCTGGTATATCGGCAACAATCAAACCAAGCTGTCTGACTATAGAGGCAAAGTCGTGCTGCTGGACTTTTATGCGACGTGGTGCGAACCATGCCGCGCCGAGACGCCGCGACTGGTCCAATTGCAAAATGACTATGGCGCGAGTGGATTGCAGGTGATTGGCCTCAACGTGGGCGGCGACGACGATCGTGAAAAGGTGCCAGCCTTTGCGAAAGAGTTTGGGATCGAATACCCACTCGGCTTTCCGGACGATTATCTGGTAGATCAATATTTGACTGACAATCAGGATATACCGCAGGCTTTCGTTTTCGATCGCAATGGCGATCTGGTGAAACGGTTCATCGGGTACAGTTCTTCGTCCGGCGCTGAACTCGAGCGCATCGTCAAGGGTGCTTTGACGAGCGGGCCGGTGGCGCAACAGACAAAATGATTCGCGAGAAACTGATCGAGAAAGGCATCGGCGACAATCACAAGTTTCGCTGGCGCAGTCACGAAGTGTCGCGCACCGAAGGCTTGAGCGATGCCGTGTTTGGATTTGCGATCACCCTGCTGGTTGTCTCGCTCGAAGTGCCTAAGACTTACGGCGAATTAATGCAGACGATGCGCGGCTTTGGCGCGTTCGCGATCAGCTTCACGCTGCTCTTCGTCGTCTGGTACAACCAATACAAATTCTTTCGCCGTTACGGATTGCAGGACAATATCACGATGATTCTGAATGGGGTGCTGCTCTTTGTCATCCTGTTTTATGTCTACCCGCTGAAGTTTGTCTTTACCCTGATAGTGAATATGTTTTCCGGTGGCCACGCGGAGGTAATGCTGCCAAACGGAACGCTTGGGCACATGATCGAGAACGCGGACCAGATGGCGAAGCTGATGCTAATCTTTGGCGTCGGCTATGTGGCCGTGTTCGGGGTGTTTGTGCTTCTTTACTGGCACGCCTATCGTCAACGCCGGATACTAGACCTAAACGAACTTGAGACATTTGATACGCGCGAGGATATTCAGGAAAGCGGACTCAACGTCGGAATCGGTGCGCTTTCAATGGTTATTGCGGCGATCGGAGGAAGGTTCGCGGGTTTGGCAGGAATGACTTACATGCTATGTCCGATCGTGCTTTCGATTCATGGGACGATGATGGGCCGGCAACGAAGAAAGCTGGAAAAGGATTTCGATCTCGCGCTCGCGCGACAAATCAGCCCCGAAGAAATTTGATTGACGATGATTCATTTGAACTTCTGGCCCACGCTCGCGGCCGCAGTAATGATCCTGTCGTGGATCGCATTTGTCGTTACCTTCCTGTTCCACAAGCGGCCGCCTTCACCGCCCGATAAGAAACGCGATCCGATCTCTATCACCGGGATCGTGCTGCAAGGGCTAGGCTATGCCATCGTTTGGATGTTGAGCCGCGTTTGGTTCACGCCGATCTTTGCCGTTAACAAATTTACCGAGATCGCGCTGTCGATCTTGACGATGATGCTCGCGATCGCGTCAGTTTGGTTCTGTGCCGCGGCCATTCGGACTCTGGGCGCGCAGTGGAGTTTGGCGGCGCGCGTCGTCGAAGGACATAAGTTAGTAACAGAAGGCCCTTATAGTGTAGTGCGCAATCCGATCTACACCGGCATGTTTGGAATGCTGTTGGCGACCGGATTTGCGGTCAGCCACTGGATCGGTCTGCTGCTTGCGATAATAATTTTCGGAATTGGAACTTTTATTCGCGTGCGCAGCGAAGAGAAGCTTCTACGCGAGACGTTCGGACGCGAGTTTGATGAGTATGCGCAAAGAGTTCCGGCGGTAATTCCATTTTTGATTTGATAGTTAACTTTGCGAACCTTTGCGGTCGTTGCGTCTTGGCGTGAGACGTGGCCTTTTGACGATCCTGTCTCGCGCAAAGCCGCGAAGACGCAGAGAAAACGCAAAATGCAAATGAGACGCGCGAAAATAATTGCGACGATTGGACCGGCCTGTCGCGATCCGAAAGTGTTTGAAGCGATGATCGCGGCGGGCGCCGATGGCGTGCGCATCAATATGTCGCACGGAACTTACGACGACAAGGCCGGCGACATCCGCATGGCCCGTGCGGCGGCTGAAAAGATGAATCGGCCGTTGGCGGTGCTCGTCGATCTGTCAGGACCCAAGATCCGCACGCGCCATTTGAAGGATCATCAGCCGGTTCAATTGAAGGCCGGACAGGTTTTCACTATCACCACCCGCGACATCGAAGGCGACAACTCTCAGGTCTCGACGAATTATGAAGGCATGCCGAAAGACGTTCATGCGGGCGCTCGGATTCTCGTCGACGATGGCGCAATCGAGTTGCGAGTTGAAAGCGCGACTGAAACCGACGTCGTCACGCGCGTCATCAACGGCGGCAGTCTGGGTGAGCGAAAGGGAATCAATCTCCCGGGCGTAAAGCTTCCGATTCCCTCAATCACTGAAAAGGACCGCGAAGATTTGAATTGGGCGGCACAGCAGCGAGTTGATTATTTCGCGCTGTCGTTCGTGCGCAGCGCCAGAGATTGTAACGAGGCAAAGGAACTGATTAAGCAGGCGGGCAGTTCCGCGCCGCTGATCGCAAAGATCGAAAAGGCCGAGGCGATCGATCATCTCGAAGAAATTATCGAAACCGCTGATGGAGTGATGGTCGCGCGCGGCGATCTCGGCGTCGAGACGAGCGTCGAACTGGTGCCGGTTTATCAAAAACGAATCATCGAACAGGCCAACGCTGCCGGAAAGCTGGTGATTACCGCAACGCAGATGCTGCAATCGATGGTTACGAATCCGCGCCCCACGCGCGCCGAAGCTACCGACGTGGCGAACGCGGTTTGGGATGGATCGGATGCCGTGATGCTGTCTGGCGAGACCGCGACCGGTGCTTACCCGGTAGCAGCGGTGGCGACCATGGCGCGAATTATCGAGACGGCTGAGACGCGTCATACAGAGAGATCGATCGTCGAGCGACTCGTCGGCCGGCAAAGCGGTCGCGTCAGCCGCGCGTTGTGCGAAGCCGCGGCCTTTGCCGCCGATGAAATGAACACGCGCATCATCGCGGTGTTCACTGAGTCAGGTTTGATGGCTCGCCGCCTCTCAGCCTTGAGACCCGATCAAAGAATTGTCGCGCTCACCTCATCGCGTGAAGTAATCAATGAATTGTCTTTGATCTGGGGCGTCGAATCGGTTTTGACGACTCCGTCGAAGAGCACCGAAGAACTCTTGAAGGTTGGCGAGCTGGCGTTACTACATGAAGACCTGGTCGATTTAGGCGAGACCATCGTGATTATGGCGGGACGACTTTCGGGCTTAGGTTTGTCGAGTTCGGTGACGCTTTACAAGGTTGAAGGCGATATCCACGAGACGGTTTAATTAGTCACCGCGTTCTTGAGACGTTCCTTATCTTTCTTCGCCTTCTCTTTTCTTAATTCAGCTTCGGACATTTGCGGGTCGCGCCAGTTGTCGAGGATGCCGACCTGGTGCACGCATTGGATCGTGCAGGTCGGGGCACACCATTTTTCGGTTTTGTATTCGCGCTTGAAATCTTCCATGGTGTATTCGTCGAGCGGAATGCCGGGATAGCCGCGCTGCTGCGAACACCAGTGCACCTTGCCCTCTTCGCAGATGTAGAGATAGCGCGAGCCTGAGCGACAGCGCCATTCGTAAGGTTGGCCTTCGGCGATCGTGTCCTGAAACCAATTCAGGCGCGCGTGATCTTTGTTGCCGAGTTTCTTAACCGCGTGAAAGATCTGTTTTTCTTTTTCAGTCAGCGGCTTCAACGTTCCGTCTTCGTCGTGGATCACGCCGACTGTCGTCGAGAAGCCAAGTTCGACCGCGCGCTTCGCGACCTCCAAAGCATCTTCCGGGTTCTTGATGCCGCCGCCGATTACCGAATTAATGTTGATGTGAAAGTCTGCGTACTCGGCGAGGTAACGCAGCTTCTTATCGAGCACACGCAGGCTCTTGCGCGAGACTTCATCGGGATTGACGTTGTCGATGCTGATTTGCAGATATTCGAGACCGACCTGGTTCAGACGCTTGATGCGATCTGGCGTGAAGTAATAGCCGTTGGAAATCAAACCCGCGATGGCTCCGGTCGATCGAATGTGCTTGATGATTTGGTCCAGTTCGGGATGCATCATCGGCTCGCCTCCGGAAACGGTAATGATCGCGGTCTTGAATTCGGCCAGCTTGTCGATGCGGCGCTTCATTACCTCGAGCGGCACGGGTTTCGAAACCTGATCATATTCGTTGCAGTAACCGCAGGCGAGATTGCAGCGGCGCATCGGAATGATGTGGGCCAGTACGACATGATTCGTCGACAACAGCGCCTTGGAGATGAACGCTGCTTCGCGAAGTTTTAGCCTGAGAAAAGTTGTCGGTTGCACTGCTTTAGGTTCGAAAAGGATATTCTGGGACTCGTTGTAGCGCAAGCGTGTCGGAAGCCCGACCGTGAGGGAGGGCAACTTTGTTATCCACGCCGCCCGCTGATAACTTGCCCTCCCTGACGGTCGGGCTTCTGACACAAAGAAGGGCTTCAGTTGCCCGAAGCCCTTCGTACCGCAGGGAATGCACCCGCAAATTAACCTTTGACGTGCTTTACGTTGGAACCCAGATTCTGTTTGAACTGGTCCGATGAAATGTTTTGGTTACGCTCGACATTGCTCAAACGAACGGTGGTGGAGTCGTCATTCTTCTCGACCATCTTGGTCTGCACGGGCATTCCTTCCTTGTCGATCCACAACTCGATGTACTTGTAGCTGGCAGCCGTCTTCGGCGTCACTTTCATGTGCTGGGTCCAAACGCCGCCCCAAAGGGTTTCGTCACGGA
>DASQYL010000065.1:0-17065 GCA_035639235.1 Pyrinomonadaceae bacterium
ATCCGATTCGGCAATTAAGGTGCGCGCTTTCTCCTCTGAAAGATCCTGGTAGATGCTCATGAGGCGCTTGACGCGGAAACTCCGGGGCGCATGGCAGAACACGCTGAACATGCCGCGATGGCGCGGGATCATGAAAACTCCGGCCCAGCCGACGACGACGCAATCTTCCTGGCTGGCGATGCGCTTGAGAATTTGCGTCTGCTTATCAAAGAGTTCGCGATCGGAAAAGTTTCCGAGTGGCGGCGGATTGTAAGCCGCTTCGGGCGCGCCGAATGAAAGCCCGCCGAGCACGCGTTCCCAAAATGATGTGACTCTCTCGGAGCGCACGGCAATCGTCTCTTCATCGCAATTGAATTCTTTCGCGGCGAGATGCAACACCTCACGGTCGATGTATTTCAAACCGAGCCGCTTGGCAATGACTTGTCCGATGTACGAGCCGCCGGCGCCCATCTGGCGAGAAATTGTGATGGTGGTTTTGATCATTGATCTTTCTCCCTCTCCCTTTGGGAGAGGGCTGGGGTGAGGGCCTAACGGTGAAGAAAGAACGATGTTTTCTTGGTCAAGCCCTCACCCTAACCCTCTCCCAGAGTGAGAGGGAACAAACTCAATATCTATGCGACGGCATGCCGATGTGAATATGCGGTCCCGTCGCGACGCCGGGAATCGCCGTCCGGAACGCCGAGAATGGAATGCCGTTGCTCTGCAAGAAATTAATTAACGACTGACCTTCGGCGCCGTCGGGATTCAAAGAGATGTCCATCGCATTGTGATGATCCAGCCGCCATTGATTGTGAATTGCGCCCTGGCCAAACACCGCGATCGGCAACGGCCGCTTGAACGTCTGTTGAAAGAACAGTTCGATCTTGCCGGCCTGCGCCAGCGACCACGCCCCGACGCCATTATAACGAATGAACGACGTCGTCCTAATCAACGAGCCACGTCGAACGGGGCCGAATTTAGCGAGTTGCTTTTCACTGTCAACTTCGACGAGCGCATCCGCGATCTGCGTGTCTGCATTTTTGATTTGCTGCTGCACTTCAGTCACTTTCAATTGCGCGCTCGTCACCGCCAACTCGGTTTGTTCGAAATCGCGCTTTGACATTAAGCCGTCCGTAAGAAGCTTTTGCGCCTGATCACGTTTCGCTTCCTTCTTTTTTAAATCGTCTTCGTAAAGCGCCTGCAACTTCTCGAGACTCGCTTTGTATTCCTGCGTCGCCTTGACGTATTGATCGTGTAACTTTTCCAGTTCAGTTTGCGGTTGCTGGACCGGCGGTTTGGCCGCAGGAGCTTTGGGCTTTGTCTTCTTTTGCGCGACGCCGTCAACGCTAATCAAAAAGAGAACGATCACAGCGAATAACGTACGGTGTTTCACCAAACTCGACGGCAAGTGTTTCATCGTTCGCATCACTAATGCATGGCAACCGGGCCTGGTTTCTTCTTCACGCGCTCAAACAATAACGTCGCCGGAATACACAATAAACAGAGAAACGAAAGCACGCGGAAAATATCAATATACGACAGTAACGTGGCCTGGCGCACCAGGGTCCCGTAGATGCCAGCGTACGCCTGCTGCGTCGCAAGTCCGGCCGTGCCGCGCGCTACCATTTGACCAATGCGTTGCTGAAACGCCGGATCGTAGGGCGTCAGGTGCGACACCATCAGCGCCTGGTGCGTTTGCGCGCCACGCGCCAACATCGTCGCCACCACCGCGATGCCCACGCTGCCGCCGGTGTTGCGCATCAAGTTGAATACCCCGGAGGCGTTGCCCATCTGCTCGTTGCTCAAAGTGCCTAGGGCCATCGTGGTAAGCGGCACGAAAATGAAACCCATGGCAAAGCCGCTGATGATGTTGGGCCAGACGATGCTGCTAATCGAAATCTCCAGATTGATCTTTCCGAACATGTAAATCGAATAGGAGAGCACGCTGAAGCCAAACATCACGAGATATCGTCCGCGAATACGATTGATCAACCGCCCCACGATCAGCATGGAAGCGATCGCGCCAAACCCGCGCGGACTCACCGCCATGCCGCTCTCGACCGCCGGATATCCCATGAGCGTTTGCAGAAACAACGGCAGCATAGCGATCGTTCCGTAAAGCACGATACCCAGAACGATCATGAGCGAGGTGCCGACGGCGAAGTTACGATTGGCCAGCACATGGAGATCGACGATCGGTTCTCTCGATCGCAATTCCCAAATCACAAAGGCCACCGCCGCAGTGAAAGAGATGATCGCGAACCAGGTGATGAAGTTGGACGCAAACCATTCTTCTTCCTGGCCTTTGTCGAGCACGAGTTGCATTGTGCCCAGCGCCAGGGCCATCAATCCGAAGCCCAGATAATCTATTCGCCCCGGCCGTTGCGCGCGAATGTACGGCGGATCTTCGACAAACATGTTGCTCATCACCACTGCCAGAATGCCGACTGGAATGTTGATGTAAAAGATCCAACGCCACGAATAGTTGTCGGTGATCCAACCGCCCAGCGTTGGTCCAATTATCGGAGCCACCACGATGCCCAACCCAAACACCGCCATCGCCGAGCCGCGCTTCTCTGACGGGAAACTTTCCATCAGCACCGCCTGCGCGATTGGCTGCAATGCGCCGCCGCCGGCGCCCTGCATGATGCGCGCGACGATCAACATGCCGAGGCTCGCGGCCGCGCCGCAAATAGCCGACGACAAAGTGAAGATGACGATGCAGACGATCAGGAAACGTTTGCGGCCAAAGAAGCGGCCCAACCAATTAGCCGCGGGCAGAATGACGGCGTTGGAAACCAGATAGCTCGTGAGTACCCAGGTCGCTTCTTCCGGGGTCGCTGATAAATTTCCGGCGATGTGCGGCAACGCGACGTTGGCGACAGAGGTGTCGAGCACCTCCATAAAGGTCGCGAGCATCACCGAAGCCGCGATTAACCACGGATTGAAAGTCGGAGTCCACTGGTGTTGAGAGCCATTAGGCATTGCGAATAAGCCTGTGTCAGAACCGGGAGCGGTAGCGACCGGATCATGAGGCTAGTTGGTCCTTGAACCCCGTCGCTACCGCTCCGGGTTCTGACACAGCGCACTACTTAATCTGAACTTCGGGCACCGCAGACATTCCCGGGGCGAGCGGGTGCTGTGAATCGATCTGATTCGGTTCAAAGACAATCTTCACCGGGACGCGCTGCACTACTTTCACGTAGCTACCGGTTGCGTTCTCAGGCGGAATCAGACTGAAGCGCGAACCGGTGCCCGCCTGAATACTGTCGACGTGCGCTTTGAAAACTTTTCCGGGATATGCATCGACCGTGACTTCGACCGGCTGACCCGGACGAATACTTCCGACCTGGCTTTCTTTGAAGTTCGCCGTCACCCAAACATCGCCGGGCACAATCGCGAGGAGCGGTTGGCCCACCTGGACCAGCGCCCCGACCTCGATTGACTTGCGCGTGACCCGGCCCGTCTCCGGCGCATAAACCTTTGAATAAGAGAGTTGCAGCTCGGCTTCGTCGACGGCCGCTTGCAACTGATCGATATTCGCGCCGGCTGACGCCGCCTGCGCTTCGCTGACTGCGACTTGCTGCGGCGCAGTGTTCGCCTGCTCTAAACGACCCAATGCTTCGTTAACCTGGGCTCGCGCGCCGCCGACTTGCGATTCAGCGCGCCGCGCATTCTCGGCTTGCGCGGATGTCGCAGCGCGCGCTTCGCTGACCTGCGCTTCGGCCGCGGCAACTTTTTCATTTGCTGCTTCGACTTGCGCGTTCGCCGTGCGCGCCGCGGCAATCGCCTGATCGAGGCGCTGCCGTGAAACTTCATCTTTATCGAACAGAGTTTGATAGCGCTGGACGTCTGCGTTGGCGCGCGCGGCTTCGGCTTGCGCGGCCGTCAATTGCGCGCGTGCCTGTTGCATGTTTGCTGCGGCGGTGCTGATGCCGGCTGACGATTGCGCCGTGCGGCTGCGTTCGGAAGCGGCACTCGCGCGCGCGCCCGTCACACCTGTTCGGGCTTGCTGCACACCCGCGGCTGCTTGTCGCACGTTGGCGCGGGTCGATACGCGCGTGAGAGTCACCTGCGTCTGCGCCTGCTTTTGCTGCGATATGCCCGCATTCAAAGCAGCTTTGGCCTGATCGACTTTGGCTTGCAGATCTTTTGGATCTAATTCGGCAATTAGATCACCCGCATTTACGTTTTGATTGTCAGTGACGTAAACCTTCAACACGTAACCCGACACTTTTGGGCTTACCTGTACGATGTGTCCGTCGATGAAGGCATCGTCAGTTGATTCATGCGAACGCGCGTAAGCCCAATAGCGAATGCCAAACAGCAACGCCAACAGCAGAACGATCGCCGCGCCAATCAGAAATACCGGACGTCGATAGAGCGGTTGCTTGCGAACGTGTACGTGTTCGTCAGCCAGCGGTTCGCCGTATTCGTCGACGAGCGGAGGCGTCTCTTCGTCGGCTTCACGCGGTTCATTCACCGCCGATTCTTCGGCCGGCTGGTTAGCTGTGTTGTCTCTTTCGTCTGCCATTGAAAATTCATTCAGTGATTCGTTGATTCATTGATTCAATGAACCAATCATCTTCACCACCTGAAGTTCTGCGCTCGGCCCAACGCTGCGGCCAGGTTCAAGCGCGCGCCGTTGTAAGTCGCGAGCGCCGTCACCTGATCCAGGCGCGCGTTCGCCAGCGTCGTCTGCGCCGTCACCAATTCAATGCTGTCGCCCACGCCGGCACGATATCGATCCTGGGCCATCTGTAATTCGCGCTCTGCCAGAATCACGGCCTGATCGGCGGCGCTCACAGTCTCGGCGGTGGTCCGCAATGCCGCGTAAGCGAGTCGCACGTCCTCTTCGACCTGGCCGCGAACACTAGCGAGTTGCAGCTCTGCTTCGCGTGCCCGCGCGTTGGCAACTTCGATTCGTCCACGCGTTAGGCCGCCATTGAAGATTGGAACGTCTAATTGAATGGCATAGCGGCGCGTCGGGAGAGCAGAAGTCACCGGCGTGATGCCGCTGACACCGTAATCGCCGACAAATTCCAGCGACGGCAATTGCTCGGCGCGCGTAGCGCTGGCCTCGAGTTGATTGACCTTGACCTGTGCTTCGGCCGCGCGAATCTCGCTGCGCGTGTCTTCGGCAGTAGCTACCGCCGTTTCGATCGTCGGTAGCGCTTCCGTCGAGAAGCGCAACGCATCAGACAACGTGAACGTACTGCCCAACGGCAGACCGACGATGCGCTGTAATTGCAACCGCGTATCTTCGTCGTCGGTCTGCGCGCGCGACAGCCGCACTTGCTCTTGGGCCAGACGCGTCTCGGCGCGCGTGACATCAACGCCCGTTGCGATACCCGCGGTGCGCTGATCCCGTGCCAACTTCAAGAGCGTCTGCGCCAGAGTTACGTTCGACTGCGCGGCGGTGACTGAGAGATTCGCGCGTAGAGCTTCGAGATATGAGAGTGCAGTCGCCGTCGCGACTTGTTCGCGCGCAATAGCTTCTTCGGATTCAGCGGCGCGCACGCCGGCGCGCCCAGCGCGATAATTTTTCAAAATGCTCAGATTGAAAATGGTCTGTTGCAGCCGCGCGCGCGCGTCAAAATTCTTGAATGGCCCGATGAAGGTCGAGGTGAATCCCGGAAAGCGGCCGGGAGTAAATCCCAGCGCCGCCAGATTCTCAGTCACGCTCGCTTGATATGCCGTGCCTGAAATATTCGGCAGCAATCCCGATCGCGCTTCCTTTTCAACTCCGTGCGCTTCGTCGTCGCGTTCCTTGGCCAACAGAGTTGCCAGGTTGTTATTGATTGCCAACGCGATCGCCTGTTCCAAGCTAAGGCTCGAAACCGCGGGACTCGTTTTGGCGGCGCCGGGAACTTGTTGCGCGCTGGTTAGCGGCGAAGAGGGCATCGGAGTTCGCGTCGTGGTGGTCGCTGAACGACTAGCCGGAGCCTGTGATTGCGCGTCACTGCCTTGCGAAGGCGTACGCGTCAATTGAGCAAAGCCCCCGCTTGCGAACGCAACCAAAACGATTGCCGCACCGACGATGCTCGCAAACGAGTTGCGCGATGATTCGTCACGTACTCTCAATGCACCGCGCCCCCCTAGACGCAGACTCACTCCGCCTCAGCCGACTCTTTCTTCCTGAGGCTATTACTCAGGGACTTGCCTCACGAGCTTTGTATCGCTGTAGGCCAGGGCTCGTCCCTGCCCTAGGTTGCGGCAAGGACAAGCCTTGCCCCTACTGTGGTAACGGATCGGGGGCTGTATCTTGAGGGATTGATTTAGTTTACCGGCAGCGCTCTAAATCAGCAATTCGCAGACGAGCATCTCCATCTGCATGCGCGGGGTGGCTTTCGATGTCTTAATCGCGAGATCGGTATCGGCGATGCGCTGAATCATCCCGGAGAGTTCGTGAGAGTCGATGCGATTCAACATCGCCAGGTAGTCGCGCTGCTTCCATGTGGGGACGCGCACCGCGCTGCAGACTTCGCCAGGGTTTGCGCCGCGGACGAGCATCTCTTTCGCCAAAGCCAGCCGGCGGAAGGCTCCAGCAATGATAGCCGTTAGTAATACTGGCTCAACTCCGTCATCGAGAAAATCGCGTAGAACCCGCAATGCCTTGCGGCCGTTGCGACTGACTACAGCGTCCGTCAAATCCCAATTCATATGTTCTTGAGAACGCCCAACTAATTGATCAACCATCTCTTCCGTTATCCGGTAAGATGGAGTCGATGCCGCGGCGAGTTTATTCAACTCATTCGGTAATCTCGTGACGTCGTTTCCAACTTGATCAACGATTCGCCGCAACACGTTAGTATCAACATCTATCTTAAGCTCCCTTAAATGAGCTCGCGCCCAGGCCGCCCGTTCCATGTTATTTTTCGGCTTGAATTCGAAAGCTGCCGTTGCCAAAAGGAGTTTCGTTAGTTTTTTTCGTTTATCAATCCCCGGAGTCGTAAATATCATCACCGACGTTGCGACAGGATTTTCAATGTAAGCCGCTAGAATATCTTCGTCTGATTCCTTAATGTTTTCGAAATTCCGGATTCGCACAACTCGTCTCTTCGACATCATAGGAAATGTCTCGGCGGTCACAATGGCTTGGCGGGCTGAGTCTTTTGTTAAACTGAACAGGCTGTCATCAAAATCCCTGATCAGAGTGTCACGCAAGGCTTCGTCAGCGATCCACCTCTCCGCTTCCTCACGAAGATATGTTTCGGGACCAAAAAGAAAATACACGGGCTCAATCCTTCCTTGAGCCAATGCTTGCGATAAAGTACCTGATTTTCGAGTGGTCACAGGTTAGCAAACTCACTTGTCATTTTTCACGCCAAAGCCATTTATTAACGTCGACACAATCGATTCGGCGAAACTGCGCGCAATGCGCATCACGGCCGGGTCCTCTTCGTTGAAGAAGTTGCGCGGATCGTTCGCAAATTCATATTCGCCACGGAAGATAAAATTCTGGTTATCGTAAATCACGCGATTGTCGTGCTGGTCGCGGACCGTCACCGCGGCAGTGATTTGCACCTCAAAAATGCGCGCGCGGCCCTTATCATCCAGCAGCACGCCGCCGAAGCTGAAAGACTTCACCACTCCGTCGATGACCGCATCGGCGCCTTCGCGATCGCTCTGTACTTTTATGCCGTGGCCCCGATGGATCAATTCATCCATCACGGCTTTGGTGAATCGGCTTTCAATCTTGTAACGCAGGGCGGTGTTTTGGAACGGCGGAACGGCAACGGTTTTGATGTAATTAGGCAACTGGCTCTTGCTCACCGGCTTATAGCATTCGGTGTAACCCGAAACAAAAAAAAGCGTAATAGCGATTATCGAACCGCGCACGATCTGTTTCATATTGGAATCCTGATCAGAAAGATTGTTGATAATACGTCAGGCACGTGCTATACGAAAGCGCGGATCATAAGCCAGATCGTGCTTTGATGATTTCGTAGGAGAATCGCGTGAACGTACCTATCCCAATCGGTCCGACGTTGAATGAAATTGGCCAGATTTTTGTGAACGTCAAAGATCTCGATCGCGCGATTGCGTTCTATCGCGACACGCTGGGGCATGACGTTTCTGTTCCAGGCTCCGCCGAACATGGCCTTCTTTGATTGCGGCGGCATCCGCCTCATGCTCGGCACCGCCGATCGGCCCGATCTCGATCATCCCGCCTCGATCATTTACTACAAAGTCAACGACATCGATCGGGTGTACGAATCCTTCAAGGCCCGTGGCGTTGAATTTGTGGTCAAGCCGCATCTGGTCGCACCGATGCCCACCTACGATCTGTGGCTCGCGGACTTCAAAGACTCGGAAGGCAACTATCTGGCGCTGATGAGCGAAGTTCCGCGTGAAGTCGCGTGATCAAAAGCAATGGCGCCACCGAATCTTCACCAGATCGCCCGGCGCTTCAAAGACTTTTAGGGTAAGCCCGCGCCGCCAATCACCAGCGATCCGTTTGAATTAGTTCTCTATGAGAACGTTGCGTATCTAGTAAGCGATGAACGTCGCGCAGAAGCTTTCACGCTGCTGCGCGAGACGATCGGCACCAACCCACATCAAATTCTCGCGGCGAAGAACGATGCTCTGCTTCGCATCACAAAGCTCGGCGGCATGCATCCTGAGAAACGCGCGGCACGGTTGCGCGAGATGGCGCTGATCGCGATGAATGAATTCGGTGGCGATGTAGAGTCAGCATTGCGTTTGCCGCTCCCGAAAGCCAAGAAAACGCTGCAGAAATTTCCCAGCATCGGCGAACCCTCCGCGGAGAAAATTCTCCTGTTCACGCGCTCGTATCCGGTGCTTGGATTGGAATCAAACGGCCTGCGGGTGCTGTTGCGTCTGGGATTTGGAGAGGAGCAGAAGAATTATACGACCGCTTATCGATCAGTTCAGGAGGCGATTAAGGATCATTTGGGCGATGATTTCGATCTACTGATCGATACACATATTCTCTTGCGACATCACGGAAAAGAGTTGTGCAAGACCAGTAATCCAATGTGCGACAAATGTCCGGTGAAAAAGAGTTGTGCGTACTTTGAAAACCACAATCGATAACCACAGAGGACACAGAGGAAATGCGACAATTATGTTCGCTTCCTCTGTGTCCTCTTTGGTCAATTTGTCGATTCGGAACTGAACTGCCGATTTACCACCAAACTCAATCCCATAATCAAATAAAAGATCATCACCACTTCTGAATCGCCCCAGTTGTAATGCACGACACCGCTCGTCATAAAACCGACTAATCCGCCCAATGCGCCCAGCACAATCCCGCGTTCAATCCACGCCTCTTTTGACACGCGCTTTCGTGTGCGCCAAAGCGCGACCGCATACGCAGCTAGCAGAATGAGCCACGCAATCAACGTCGGCACACCACGCTCGAGCGCGATCTCCAAATAATCGGAATGCATGTGGCCCATTGGCAGCTTCCCGCCTTCGAACAGGTCCCACTCGCGCCAATGCGCCTTGATTGAATCCATGCCGACTCCGAACGCAAGATGACGCGGGTTACTGATCAGCAAGTGAAATCCTTCGTGCCAGATTTTCTGCCGCCAGGCGATTGAATCATCTTTCTTATCAAAGAAGCCGACGTTTCGTTTTTGGTGCAAGACGAACAAACCGGCAAGCACGATCGGAATTGCGCACGCGGCGATCACGATAAGCGCGCGACGACTTAAGCCAAGCGCCGCAATCAGCGTCGCCGAAATCAAGAGTGACAGCCAGGAGGCGCGCGTGACTGAAAGCAGCAGTGCGCCGGCAATGCCAAGGACGGCCAGCGCCAGCAACAAACCGTTGCGACTCCGCTTCATTGGAACCGCCACAAATAAACCGATGGCGAGCGATCCGATCAGTTGCAAACTTTCAGCATAGGTAACCCAGTGATCGTAGAAACCAGTCGCGCGCCGATCGCGCCCGTGCGACCAACCTTGAATCCCCAAGCGCTCCTCGGCCGACGCGCCCGGCAGCAGATGCCCGCGCGGCATCTGCAAAGTCGCGATCCACTCGACACGATAAATCTGCAGTTGGGCGGGCGCTTTGTTCGACGAGTCGTCGAGCGCGCTGACCAAATCGTCCGCACTGCGGATCGAGCGGCCATCTACTTTTTCGATCGTGTCGCCATCGACGATTGGAATCGATTGATTGTGCGTCCGCGATTCAAGTTTGGCTTCGTGCAGTGGGCTTTGATCGCCGACTCCGTAGATTTTTACACCTCGGCCAAACGCGAATTGTCCGAAGACAAACAGCACATTGACCATTGTCGATGCCAACAAAAGAATTGTCAGCATTCGCAAAATCTTCCGGCTGACGACATTCTCGGCGATGAAATAAACGATCAAGAAAAGCGACGCCGCGCGCATTTTTCCGATCGAAACCGAGGGTTCGTACGAGAGGAACGAAGAAAGGCCGGTAAGCAAAAAGAAACCGAACATTGGGTAATCGATTGGGGTGCGATGAAGTTTAGGCCGTGGAAAAATGAGAAGCCGCATCACCCAAAAGAGCATGCCCAGCATCCACGATGTTTGGGTGGCAGCGATCGAGTTGGGCGCGGCGATGACAAAGAGGACCATCATCGCGAGGACGGCGCGTTCAAGCCAGATGCCGAGTGGGCCAGCGGTAATCTCGCGTTTCGTGCTAATGGTTTTCTCTGTGTCCTCTGTGGTTGATTTCGTTTAGAATCGCGCAGCTCGGATTATATTCGACTCTCTTACTGAAAACACATGCGCCGAACATTCTTAATCTTCTTGCTCGTGCTAATCGCCGCCGCCCCGTCGCAGGCACAAATCAAAACTGTTGCAGAATACATCGAACAAGTGAGGACTCTTTCAACTCGCGCAGATGTCAAAGCCGCGGACGATTATATCGACAAGAATCACGACAATATTTTGCGTGAGTGGATTGCCATCACCGAAATCAATGCGCCCTCCAGTCACGAACAGGAGCGCGCCAAATACATCGAGAAGCTGCTGCGCTCATATCATTTGGACGATGTTCATTACGATTCGGTTGGAAATCTGATCGCTGTGCGCAAAGGTTCAAGCGGCGGTCCAATGATCGTGTTCGATGCGCACATGGACACCGTCTTTCAGCCGGGCTTGCAAATCAAAGCAACGATCCGCGACGGCAAAGTTTACGCGCCGGGCATCGGCGACGATACACGCAACGTGGAAGCGCTGCTGGCGACGATTCGCGCGTTGAACGAAGCGCACGTTAAGACGAAAGGCGATCTGGTTTTTGTTTTTACTGTCGAAGAAGAAACGACCTTCAAAGGCGTAACTAACTTTGTGAACCAGAACAAAGGCAAGATCGATCAATACGTCGCGCTTGATGGAGGATATGAAGGATTCACCTATGCCGGCATCGGCATCAACTGGTATCGCCATCACTTCGTCGGCCCCGGCGGCCACACGCGTTCGCGCACGCCGCCATACTCGGCCACGCTGCCGCTTGCGCGCGCGATCGAACGCATCTATCAACTGACGGTGCCGACCAATCCATCTTCGAATTTGAACATCGGCATGCTCGGCGGCTCTGAAGTGGTGAATGCTAAAGCCGCCGACGCCTGGTTCACCGTCGATTTGCGTTCGACTTCGAATGAAGTGCTCGCCGATCTGGAATCGAAAATCAAAACGATTCTCGATGAAGAAGCCGCGCGCGAACACATGAGCGTGAAGACTGATGTGATTTCCAAAACGCCCGCTGCCTCGATTCCCGGTCATCGCGAATCGTATCTGGTGCGCATGTCCGAAGCCGTCCATCGCGTGATGGGTTTCGATCCGCCGATCACCAACGCCGGATCGAACAACGGCAACGTCGCGCTGCTCGCCGGCATCTCCGCGATCTCGACCGGCGCGGGCCCCTGCGACGGCTCGCATAGCCTCGCCGAAAATTGCGAGATCGAGCCGTTTTATAATGGGATTAGGAAAGTGATGTTACTGGAGGTGGCGTTAGCGGGTGTTCAATAGACTGCGATGACTACCTGGTCTCATGGCTAATGCCGATTCCGTTTTCAACGATGAGCTTGGCAAATTCTTCTCCGTCAACAAGCTCAATTCGAATTCCTTTCTCGTCAAAGTATTGTTGTGCAGCTTGCTTAGCTTCATCTGAGAAAGACTCGGAGGTGATCACCATTCCGAGATCTGCCATTTCCGCTTCGATGCCTCGAATCAATTGTTCGATTACTAAACGATCCACGGCAGGCTCGTGCTGACAGTGTTTAGCTTGTACCGCTACCGAGTATTGGAATGCGCCAGCCACACGAAACATCGCGATCAAATCAGCACCTTTGTCCTGCTGACGGGGAACGATGCGACACTGTTCAGCTCCCAACCCGATAAGAACTGTTTGAATCAAACGCTCAAATCCAAAACTCTCCATACGCCCACTACGAATCTCTGCGAGCACTTCAGGAATCAAACGTCTCTGCAAATCGCCGTAGAACGTAGGAGCTTCTCCACCTGCCGCCAACTCAATGACCTCTTGGATCTCATTGATCAAATCAGAGGCAGAAGCACAAGTCCCCTGAATCTTCATTCTTGAAAGAAGAGCTGCTCGGGCAAGAGTACGAGACAAAGGCTGCCGGTCGTTAAGCCAGGCGACATTACGGCGATAGGAAGTGTCCTCCGTGCTCTTCTCCGCAAGATAAACCGCAGGCCCGCTAACTCTCGCAACATAAAAATCGCCGCCGTGTGGGACAACAATGAGATCGTCCACCTTCATCTCGCGAATAAACCGCCACATATGACCAGCCGCCGACCCAGCCTTTCGAAGCGTCGTTTCGTTCGCGTAGTAGGTCTCTCGCACGATCTGCCTAAATTGTCCCAGCTAAGAAACTCATTCAGCAAACCAAGAGCGAGTGACCAGCCGATGATGATTTGATCCGCCGCCAACGCTTCGGGAACTTTATCAATTCCGTTGGGAGCTATACGAAGAACGAAAGCATCTTGAGCCATGGCACATTATCGATTCGTCCCGGAGGGACGAAATGTTTATAGTCCAAAGTCTTGCCCTTTGCTACTCGCGACAAGCGTGACGCAGCGTCACTCTTGTCGCGAGAAAGCTCTTTTGTCTTGGCGTGGTTCTATAAATATTTCGTCGCTACGCGGCGAGAAGCGAGTCTTTGAATTTCTCGATTAGTTCGCGAAGACGACCATGAGTCCGGCGAATCGCCGCTTCCGACTCAGCTTCAAGAATTACAACCTCATGGTCAACAGCCGTTGCGTTTAGCTCTAGTTCTAACTCAAGACGGAAATCCTGCGCTCTCACTCTCTCGGAGTCAGCGAACGTTCTTACGAGACTACAAGAAATGAGCCCGGTCTTGCCGACCGGGCTCAATCAACAACGTGGCACGAGCGTCTGGCTCGTGATCCTCACGCGCAGGATGCGCGTGGCACTCAAATTTTAATAACCGCGATATCCGTCCTCGTAACCATTCTCAAAGCCTTGGCGGTAGTAGCGCTGATACAACGAACGATCGCCTAAGCGCGAGTTGTAATCAGTGGTCGCGTTGCGGTACTCGCTGAAGCTCGAATAGTCGCGGTGACGACCACGGCGCCCGTCGTCACGACCGAGCTTGTTGCCCGCGTTGTAACCTGCGTTCAAAGCGGTCTGTCGCAACTGATACGAGCCGCCCCAATTGCCATAGCGATTCCAATCACGACCCCAGCGGTCATTGTTATTGTTGTTGTTTCGATCGCGATCGCGGTCACGATCGCGATCATCGCGGCCTCGCCGATCGTTTCGATCGTTGTTGTTGTTCGGATTTTCGGTGTTGTAGCCGTTCTCGAACGCCAGCTGGTAGTACCGTCGATACAGATCGCGATCACCTAGGCGCGAATTGTAGTCTTGCGTGGCGTTGCGATAGGCACTGAAGTCGGAAGGGTTGCGATAGCGATTACTTGAACGGTCGTTGCGCCCTTGCTTCGATCCTTCATTATATCCGGCGTTGAGCGCTGTCTCGCGTAGCTGGTATGAACCGCCCCAATTCGGATAGCCGTCCCAACGATTTCGTCTTTGCGCTGCCGCGGTCACACTCGCCGCCACCACGATTCCCATCAGCAGTAAAGAAGCAAACGCGACTTCACTAACTCTAACTAATCTTGTATTCATCGTGCCTCCATTCGATCGTCGATTTCTTTCAAAGTCACATGTTTCTGGGAAGCTTGGGAGAGTGAAAACATATGGCAATCGTCATTCCACTGCAATTCAGACTCATTACGAGTCGTAGTCGCATCTGGCGATGGGAATTAATACGCTACCAGGCCCAGGCGTACGCTTCTGTGCGCGGGTCGGTGCCGGCATTCAGCACGCCTGTTTTGACATCCACAACGATGGCCGCGAGCGATCCGTCAGACCATGGACCAGTGACGTGCAGCTTGTGTCCGCGCGCGAGCAGCTCCTGGCGCACCGCTTCCGGGACGCGCGCCTCAACGGAAAGATCGCCGGGATACATCGTATGCGGAAAAGGCGAAGCCGGGAATGCGCGCGTTAGCCATTTCGGGGATTCGATCGCTTGCTGCACATTCATGCCGAAGTCGATCACATTCAGCAACGTCTGCATCGTCAGCAGCACTTGATTGTCGGCGCCCGGTGTTCCCAGCACCATAAACGGCTGGCCGTCCTTCATTACGAGGGTACCTTGCAGAGTACTGCGTGGACGTTTGCCGGGCTGAAGCGCGTTCGCTTCACCAGGATTGAGCGTGTAGTAATCGCCGCGGCAATTGAAAATGAAACCAAGATTGCCCATGACGACGCCGGTGCCAAACGCGCTGTGCAGACTCGGCGTGAAGCTGATCATGTTACGCGCGCCATCAACGACGGTGATATAACTCGTGTCGCCTTCATGATCCGCGCCGCCCGCAACGGTGACCTTGACGGGACGATCGAGCGGTGTCTTGTCGTCGCCAAATTTTTCCGCCGCGCCCGCGCGAAACGCCAGCGAGGCGGAACTCTTATCAATCATCGCGCGGCGTTCGGCCGCGTATTCTTTCGAAAGCAAACCGGTGTAAGGAATCTTCACGAAGTCCATGTCGGCGAGGTACTTTTCGCGATCGGCCATCGCCAGCTTTGTCGCTTCGACGCTGGTGTGAATGTAGTCGGCGCTGTTGTGACCCATCGCCTTCAAGTCATAGCCTTCAAGAATTCGCAAGGCGAATAATTCCGCCGGTCCCTGGCTGGCCGAAGCGTTCTTATAGATTTGATAGCCGTGATAATCGATCGATACCGGGTCTTCGATCTTCGCCGTGTAGTTGGCGAAATCTTCGTAACGAAATAGTCCGCCATTCTCTTCGGAGAACTTGGCCATTTCACGCGCGATATCGCCCTTGTAAAAACGATCGCGCGCGGCTTTCAAAGCTTCGTGACGGCCTTTGCTTTTCGCTTGTGTTTCCGCTTCGACTAATCGTTTTAAGGTGCGGGCGAGATCGGGATTACGAAAGATTTCGCCGGGTTTCGGCGCTTGTCCGTTTGGCAAATAGACCTTCGCGCTGGTTGGATACTTGCGAATTTTTTGCGTGGTCGCGGCAGCGCGCGCAAATGAATCGCCTGCCGGAAATCCGTTCTCCGCCAAGTCGATCGCTTCCTTCAATACTTCGCCGAAGCTCATCGTGCCCCAGCGATCAAGCAGAAGGTACCAGGCATCGATGCAACCAGGCACGGTGCCGGACAACAACGAATCATTCACCGGCAGCTTTCCGTTGTTGTGCTCTTTGTACCACTCGATCGTCGCGAGTTTCGGCGCCGTGCCCTCCGCATTGATCGAATAAACCTTCTTCGTCTTCGCGTCATAAACCAACAGCGTGGCGTCGGCGCCGATGCCGTTCATCGCCCCATCCACCAAACCGAGCACGGCCTGGCCCGCGACGATCGCGTCGAACGCGTTGCCACCCTTCTCGAGAATTCGCTCGGCGGCGCGCGTGGCCTCGGCTTTCATCGAGGCGACCGCGAAGTGCTGACCACGCACCACAGGCCGCATGGTCTTGTTAGTTACTTCCGGAGTCTCTTGTTCCTGTCCCATAGTTAATCCCGTCAAGAGAAGAATCATCACGCCAATGGCGACCATCTTTAATGTGCGCATAACTCACTCCTTGTTGCTGACGCGTCGAGAACCGCTCGTTCGCTAATTGAAATCGGACAGATGCTAACGCTGACCCGAAAAATGAGCAATGTCGTGTCAGAAGCCCGACCGTCAGCGAGGTCCGGGCTCCGTTTAGAACAACGGACTTGTCCGGCGAACTCGCCAGCACAAGTGCGCGCCCTAAATGTGCTCGCAGCACCTGATTAATCAAATTCTACCTTGGATATTCCTGGTCCGGTCCTACGCGGCCTGCTTCGATCTTTGCGCGCGAATAATTCTCACCTCTCATCGGCTCGCCTGCGATGCGGCGCAGCATGGCAATCTGGCCGACGTGCGTGAGCGCATCTGCGATTGGTCCCTGAAACATGCGCTCACAGCTGGCGGAGAGATCTGCGTCCGATGCGAGATAGTCATCAAAGCTTTTCAACGCCGCATGAAACCGTTCGACCTCTTTGCTCCATTCCAGCGGCTCAGAGTTGTGCCAGGTCTCATTTCCTTTCGCGATGGACAAAGCCCAGTCGAACAAGTCGCCGACATGCGCGAGAATCTGCGCAGGCGTGCGTGTCGTCTCCGAAGCCTTGAATGAAGCAAACGAATCGCTGGCGCCGCGCACGGCTTTGCCTCCGCGATAAGCCAACGTCGCTACGGTGTGTCGCAGAAATGCACGTTTGGAATCTTCGTTCGCCATCCAATTCGACTCCTCATTGTCGATTAATTTAAGATCCTGTCGCGCCAATAATCTGGACGCCGGCGCTGATGCGCAATCGATCGATTACGTGGTCAACGTCATTAAGAAAATCGACGCCTAAACGATCGGCCGCTTTTCGTAGTAAATCTTCCGCGGGAAGAAGAAATCGATAGCCGATCATTTGAGACGCGCGGGCGCGCTTTTCATGACGTCGTCGCCTGAGCGAGCTTCAAGTTCCCCTCGTTGATATGCTTCATAGCGCCGCTTCGCCTCGCTCAACCAGAGTTGTTCGGCGTCCGGGTCGGTCGACTCGTCAAGTT
>DASQYL010000066.1:0-2431 GCA_035639235.1 Pyrinomonadaceae bacterium
ACAGTAAGCGCCAGGAGCAGCAGAATGCTGACGGCAAATGCGATGGCCATAGAGTCCAGTAAATGGTAAATGGTAAATCGTAAATAAACAAAGCGGAGGATCGCACGCATCCCTGCGTGCGGTTCGCGGTCACTTTGCCCGCATGTCGAGGGCAGACTAAATGCCTAGTTTCATCCTTAGTTTCAATTCCAGGCGGTTCATCTCGCCCTGGTCGGTTTCGTGATCGTAGCCACAGAGATGAAGCAGTCCATGGAGAATCAATTGTTGGATCTCGTTATGAAAACTTAAGCCGTTCTGTTTCGCCTGCGCGGCGGCGCGTTCCACGGAGATGACAACTTCGCCCAGGTGCGCTTGATTTTCGGTTTCGAACGCCTCGGCGCGTGCCGGAAACGAAAGCACGTCAGTGGCATCGTTCTTTCCGCGAAATTGTCGATTGAGTTTCTGGATAGCCGCGTCGCTGACAAAGACGATTGTGACATCGCGATACGATGAATCGATCGCTTGAAGTGCGCGTTTGGCGAAGTCGCGCGATGCATTGGGGACGCTATGCTTGCGCTGGCGATTGATGATTTCGATCATCAATTTGGAGTGCGGCGGTTTGACGCCACTTTCTTATCATTCGAAGCAATTACAAAAGCGCCGTCAAGCCGGCGCACTCCAAATTAGATCTCGCTCTTCTTGGAATGCGACTCGTAAGCCTTGATGATCATCTGCACAAGTTTGTGACGCACGACGTCTTTCTCGCTGAAGTACACGAACTCGATGCCCTCAATCGCCGACAGCACGCGTTCGGCTTCAACCAAGCCGCTGCGTTTGCCGGTTGGGAGATCGATCTGCGTCACGTCGCCCGTAATTACCGCTTTCGATCCAAAACCGATGCGCGTCAGAAACATCTTCATCTGCTCTGAGGTCGTGTTCTGGGCTTCGTCGAGAATCACGAAAGCATCGGAGAGCGTGCGCCCGCGCATGAACGCCAGCGGCGCAATTTCGATGACGCGTTTTTCCAGCAAACGTTCGACGCGTTCATAGTCAACCAGATCGAACAACGCATCGTAGAGCGGCCGCAGATACGGATCGACTTTGTCCTGCAGATCGCCAGGCAGAAATCCCAGCTTCTCGCCGGCCTCGACTGCGGGACGCGCGAGCACTATTCGATTCACCTGCTTCTGCATTAAAGCCTGCACCGCCATCGCCACGCCCAGATAAGTCTTGCCCGTTCCCGCCGGGCCAATCCCGAAGACGATGTCCTTCTGCTGGATCGCTTCGACGTAGCGGCGCTGCATCGCCGACTTGGGCGCGACCTGTTTCTTGCCGGCCGGACTGAAACGCGAACGCGTGAAATAATCTTTCAGACTGTACGCGCGGTCTTCGGCAATCTGCGCGAAGGCTTCGCGCAGTTCTTTGTCGGTAAATTGCCGTCCTTCGGCGAACAACTCGGAGAAGTCCGCGAGAATGCGTTCGACGGTCTCGACGTCTTTCGGATCGCCGTCCACACTCAGACTGTGCCCGCGCCCATTAATTTGAACGTCGAGGAGAGACTCGAGATACTTGATGTTCTGATCGTGAACGCCGAACAGCGTCTCTAAACCGCGGGGTGGAAGCTCAATCTGAATCAAGTTATGAAACTATCTCCCGGCTGTGGCGTTGGTTGTTGAGGTGAGCTGACGATGGCTCCTGCATAGCTATAGCTTGGACGCTACTACACGCTCGAAGTGATGTCAATCACATCCCTCGACATCAAACAGTAATATGGTATGTTGCCACCGGTGTAGCTTGCTTGCCCGCTACTATGTTGACGGCGTGAATTGTTGATAGAATACGGCGACTCCAGGAGGTTCTCACATGACGTCCCTTAAACTTCATCAGAAGACTATCAATAGCATCGTCGTCTGTTTATTGGCGGTCCTGGTGGCCGGTCCGTCGATTATGTCGCGCGTTCGCGCCCAGGGAGATGAGGCGCAGTTGGAAATCGTCAACGGTCGCGACTTTGCGCGGCGGCATCGTTACGAAGATGCGCTCAAGAGCTTCAAACACGCGAACGAATTGCGCAGCCGCAATTGCGCCGAATGTCTTTTAGGCATGGCCCAGGCGTATGAAGGTTTGAATGCTTACAAGAATGTAGTTGACAGTTGCGACAAAGTGATCGAACTCGGCACACCCGACAAGCAGTTAATTGCGAACGCCTATAATCTTAAAGGCATGGCGCTCATCGAGCTGGCGGAGCGCAAGGATCAAAAGAAGCTGCAGGACGCAGAAAGCACGCTGCGCCAGGGAATCGCGGTCAACCCCGACGTACCGAACCTTCATTACAACCTGGGTTTCGCCTTGATGCAGGAAAATCGGGATGCTGACGGCGCCGCGGAACTCAAGAAATATCTCGAGTTGAGCCCGAACAGCGACAATTCGGAAGAAGCCCGGAAGCTGATTGAAA
>DASQYL010000067.1:0-27482 GCA_035639235.1 Pyrinomonadaceae bacterium
ATTGCCGGCGACGCCGACGATCAACGCTGGTGGCCCAACGACGTTCTGCGCGGGCGGCAGCGTCACGTTGACTTCGAGCAGCGCGGCCGGCAATCAATGGAACTTGAATGGCAACCCGATCGGCGGCGCGACAAATAGCACCTACGTTGCCACGGCGAGCGGGAATTACACCGTGGTCGTGACTGACGCTAACAGTTGCTCCAGCTCTCCTTCAGCGGCGACCACCGTGACTGTCAATCCAATTCCGGCGACGCCGACGATTACGCCGGGCGGTCCGACGACTTTCTGTGCGGGCGGCAGCGTCACGCTCACCTCGAGTGCCGCGAGCGGCAATCAATGGTATCTCAACGGTAATCCGATCGGCGGCGCCACCAATCAAAACTATATCGCGACGGCGACTGGCAATTACACCGTCATCGATACGGCGCTTGGTTGTTCAAGTGCCCCTTCGGCGGCCACTACCGTTACCGTTAATCCAAATCCCGACGCGACGATCACGACGGCGGCGCAGGAGTGCGCCGGCTCGACGGGCAACACCGCGAGCGTGGCGAATGCCGGCGGGGGAGCGACCTACAGTTGGTCAATCACGAATGGCACGATCACCGGCGGCACTGGTACGACGAACATTACCTATACCGCCGGCCCAGTCGGAACTTTGACGTTGCAAGTGACGGTCACCACCGCCTTGAGTTGCAGCGATACGAAATCAGCAAACGTCACCATCAACGCGATCCCATCGAAACCGACGATCACGCCAGGCGGACCAACCACATTTCCGCCGGGCGGCTCAGTTACTTTGAATTCGAGTAGCGCTTCGGGCAATCAGTGGTACTTGAATGGGAACCCAATCGGCGGGGCTACGAACTCGAGCTTGGTCGCGACGGCTGCAGGCAACTACACAGTGATAGTAACGACCAGCGGTTGTGCGAGTCCGGCATCAGACGCCACGGCGGTCACAGTTTGTGCGAGTGCGCCGGTGGTGACTAATGCGAACGACAGCGGCCCTGGCAGTTTGCGCCAGGCGATTCTCGACGCGTGCGACGGCGCCACCATCACGTTCGATATGAATCAGGTGGTCAGTCCGATCAACCTGACGACTGCCGACCTGGTGATTGATAAGAATCTGACCATTACCGGACCGGGTGCGAATACGCTGACGGTGCAACGCAGCACGGCTGGCGGCACGCCTAACTTCAGCGTCTTCACCATTAACTCCGGCAAGGTTGTGACTATCTCAGGCTTGACGATCTCCAACGGGAAGGCTGCTGCCGGAGGTGGCATCTTCAATCAAGGCACACTGGCGCTCTCTGCTTGTACCGTCACGGGCAACTCCGCCCCTAATAGCTCTGGCGGCGGCATCCTCAGCCAAGCTTCGGGCGGACCGGCCACAGTGACGATCACCAACAGCACGATTAGCGGTAACTCTTCTTTCAATGGCGGCGGCATCCTCAACTTCGCTGCGACCGGCACGGCCACACTGACCATCAACAACAGCACTATCAACGGCAACTCTGTCCCTGGCTCTGGCGGCGGCATCTACAACTTTGCTCAGGGCGGGAACACGGCCACACTGACTATCACCAACGGCACGATTAGCGGTAACTCTGCTACTGGTGGCCTTGGTGGCGGCATCTTCAACTCCACTGCGAGCGGAGGCACGGCCACACCTAGACTCAGCAACACAATTGTGGCTGGCAACACGACCAACAGTACGACGCCAAATGACATTGACGGAACCGTTGATCCATCAAGCTCCTTCAACCTGATCGGCAACGGCGGCGCGGGCGGATTGGCGAACGGAGTCAATAACAACCAGGTGGGAGTAGCCAACGCGCTGCTGGCCTCGCTCGGCAATTATGGCGGCCCAACCCAAACGATGGCGCTCCTTCCCGGCAGTCCGGCGATTGATGCCGGCAGCAACACGCTGGCAAACAACGCCGGGTTGACGACTGATCAACGAGGCGCCGGCTTCAATCGCATCGTCAACACGACAGTTGACATCGGCGCATTCGAATCGCGCGGCTTTACAATATCCACAACCAGCGGCACGCCACAGACCACATTTCCGAACAATGCATTTGGCTTACCGTTGGTCGCGACAGTGAGCAGCACGTTCACTGAGCCCGTCGCCGGCGGACTGGTGACATTTACCGCGCCGAACAGCGGCGCAAGTGCAACGCTCAACGGCGGAGGTATCACCTTCGATGCGACCATCAACGCCTCCGGGCAGGCAAGCACCAGCGCAACCGCAAACAGCATTGTCGGTGGTCCATACAACGTGACGGCTGGCGCAGCCGGCATCTCGGGCACGGCCGCATTCAGTCTAACCAACATTAAGTTCGCGACCACCACCGCCGTCGCTTCTTCGGTCAATCCGTCGGACCTTAATCAGAGCGTCACTTTTACGGCGACGGTCACGTCGAGCTCGGGAACGCCGACGGGCACAGTGCAATTCAGAGATAACGGCAACCCTCTCGGCTCGCCGGTTTCATTGAATCCAAGCGGCGTCGCCCAACTCTCTAATTCGTCGCTCGCTTCCGGCTTACACGTCATCTCTGCCGATTACAGCGGTGATGCGCATTTTGCGCCGAGCACCGGGTCTCTCAATCCGCAGACGGTCAAGCCGCAACCCACTCTGTCTATCAACGATGTTTCGATGGCGGAAGGTGATAGCGGCACGACTACGATGAATTTCACTGTGACTCTCTCCGCGGCGAGCAGCCTGACGACGAAAGTCGATTTCGCCACGGCGAACGGAACGGCGACTGCGCCGTCCGATTACGTGGCGACCAACGGCACGCTGACTTTCAATCCCGGCGATTTAACCAAGACGATCAGCGTGACGATCAATGGGGACGTTACTTTCGAACCTGACGAGACCTTTACGGTCAATCTTTCGAATCCGATCAACTCGGGTATCAGCAAGGGCATCGGCATTGGCACGATTCAGAATGACGATACGATCGGCGGCGTCATCAACTTCACGCAATCGACCGCGACCGTCAGCGAAGCGAGCGGCTTGCTTGCGGTCACCATCGTGCGCACTAACAATTTGTCAAATGTGGTCACCGTTGACTACGCGACGGATGACACGGGCGCGTCCACGAACTGCGGTCAGCTAAACACCGGCTTGGCGTCGTCGCGCTGCGATTTCGAACCAATGTTCGGCACTTTGAAGTTCGCGGCGAACGAAAACCAGAAGACGATCAATATTCCGATCAATCGTGACGGCTTCAACGAAGGCGCCGAGAGCTTCAAGTTCCTGCTCTCGAATCCTACTGGTGGCGCGATTCTGGGAGCACCCTTCTCTTTGATAATTACCATCACCGATTCGCAGATCCCAGGCGCCAATGCGATCGATGATCCGGATCTCTTCGTCAAGCAGCAGTATCACGATTTTCTCAATCGTGAGCCTGACGCAGCCGGCTTAGCTTTCTGGACCGACAACATCACTAAGTGCAACGACCCGACGAGAATCCCGCCGGGACAGACCGTGGCCCAATGCATAGAGAATCAGCGTGTCATTACCTCGGCCGCGTTCTTCCTTTCGATTGAGTTCAAGCAGACTGGTGGGCTGGTCCGCGATTTCTATGTGGCGGCGCTCAACCGGCCGGCCACAGGCAACATGCCGGCCTTCGGTGAGTTCATCCGCGATACGCAGGGAATTCAACGCGGCATCGTCGTGGGCCAGGGCAATTGGCAGGCGCAATTGACGGCCAACCAGATCGCTTTTGAGAATGATTTCGTCATGCGGCCGGAATTCATCGGACTTTATCCGACGACTGACACGCCGGCGCAGTACGTTGACAAGCTCTATCTGCACGCCAACGTCACTCCGTCAGCGCCGGAGCGCAATAACGCCATCGCCGAGTTCGGCGGCGCCGCAACCGCTGCCGACCCGGGGGCCCGCGGGCGCGCGTTACTGCGCATCACGCAGAACGCCGCGTTCCAGGCGCGCGAAACCAATCGGGCATTCGTGCAGATGGAGTACTTCGGCTATCTGCGACGCAATCCGAACGATCCGCCGGATGGAAACTTCAATGGTTACAACTTCTGGGTGAATAAGCTGAACCAGTTCAACGGCGATTTTCTGCAGGCCGAAATGGTCAAAGCCTTCCTCAATTCAAACGAATATCGGCAACGGTTTGGAAACTGATGAGGCTGATTGCGAGTTGAACGCCGGTGGTGATGCGCGGGGATTGCAGCTAATGCTGCGCCTCGCGCAGACGCGCCAGCGCATACAGCATCCAGCTTTCGGACCAACGCATGTACGGGATTCGCACTTGCAAAAATCGCCGGCGCTGATAATAGAAGAATCCGCGGCGGTCTCGCATATTTTCGATGGCCCAATTTGCGATTTGTTCGGCGAGCATCAACGTGTTGGGAATGCAGCCTCGTAACTCGACCAGCGCGATGATCGCTGACGCCGCTGAATGAATGTCGGCGGGGTAAAGGCGATCGGGAAAATATTTAGGCCAGCCGTTTGTGAGAAAGAAGTGCTCCCTCCAAAAATCATAGCCGCGCGTTAATGCAGATTGAAAATCATGGGAACCACTAGCATCAATGATTCGCGACAAGCTGGTGAGAATGTAAGCCGTATGAAAATTGTCGGCCCATGATTGGCGATCATCGGCGCCGTAGGCCCATGAGCCGTCTGCGCGCTGTCGGCGCACAACGTACAACGCAACACGCTGCGACCATTCGATCAGGCTTTGTTCGTCCAGAAGCTTTCCAATCGTCGCGAGAGTCTCGCCCGCGAGCAAACTCGCGTTGTACACACGCGTGCGATCAATCGGCGAATAGCTGAAGCAGACTTCGTCATTCGCCTCTTCGGATTTATTCAAATTGTTGAGAATGAAATCGCAAATCGTGCGCGCGAACGGCAGATATTCGTCGCGCGAAAGAACTTCAGCAGCTTCGCACAACGCGCGCGCGGCAAAGGCTGTCGGTACAATTGTTGGGGTGCCGCGCGGTGCAAAGAACGATCGCGATTGCCAATCGAAATTGTAGCCCCAGCACGCGCCTTTAAATCCTTTCAGGCCCATCCAGATCAAATCATCGAGCAGTTCGCGTGCTTCGATCTCATTTTCTTTAGCTGGATGGCGGCGGAAATCAGCCAGCGCGGCGAGCGCAAACAGGGCCACGCCTTTCGCGTTGCGCTCACGCGGAACGCCAACCAGCGAGCGAAAATTAATCGGCGAGCGTTTGTGGAATTGCGTCCAGGCAAGGCGCGCCGCGCGCGAGCGTTTGAACGGAGTTGATTGAAACAGACGGCTGTTAAGCCCGTCGTAGGGATCGTGACCCGCGTATCCCCGGACGCGACAATACTTCCAGAGGTCGCGATGAGCGGTGATGATATCGACGGGCATTGAATCTTCTTTCTCCTTCTCCCCTTGGGAGAAGGTTGGGATGAGGGCCTAATCGAATTCGGGCCTTGCTCTAAAGATAATCATGGATTGGCCGGTAAGCCCTCACCCCAACCTCTCCCAGAGGGAGAGGGAAATAATCGGAAAGCGGCGTCAAGTCACCGCACTCCAAATTACGCGTTGACCGAAGTCTCTATTCGTTTCGGAGTCTCGACGAAACTCTCTCGCCACAACTCGAATGAAAGCAAGGTCCAGAGGAGCTTACGATGATTCGCAATGCCGCGCTCGTGTTCATCCTGAAGCCTTGCGACATAGTCGGGATTGAACAAACCAGTGCGCCGCAAACGCTCGGGTGATAGGAGATCGTGCGCCAATGGCCGCAGCTCGCTCTTCAGCCACTTCGCGAAAGGGACGCCGAAACCTTTCTTGCCACGACGCCAGACAAACGGCGGCACCAAATCTTTCGCCGCTTTCTTCAAAATGTATTTCGAGGTGTAGCCGTGCAGCTTGTAGCGCGGCGGCAGCGCAGCGGCAAATTCCGCGACACGCGGATCGAGATAAGGCGCGCGCACTTCCAAACTCACCGCCATGCTCGCGCGATCGACTTTCGTGAGAATGTCTTCGGCGAGATAAAACTGCGTATCGAGGCTCTGCATGCGCTCGATGATGTTCTGGGAATCGCACTCCGCAAACAACCGGCGCGCGTCGCGATAGATGTCAGGCTCGCTGGCGCGCTTCGCATCTTCAGTCAACAATTGTTCGGTGTCATCCGGAGTAAACGATCCGAACCAGATATGATGGCGCGCGACTTCATCGTAATGCGATGCAGTAATAAAACGGCGAGCGCGGTAATCGAACGAGAGGTTCTTGGTTTTGACCGGCAGCAGATTGACTAGCGGCTCAACCAAACCGCGGCGTAGAAAATTGGGAAGGCTCAGGTACGCGCGCGCCATGTGATGCCCGAAATACATCGGATAGCCAGCGAAGATTTCGTCGCCACCGTCGCCGCCCAACGCGACGGTCACGTGCTTGCGCGTAAAGCGCGACAGCAGATAAGTCGGCACCAGCGAAGGATCACTGATCGGTTCATCCATCCACGCGCCGATTTCGCTGACGAGATTAGCCGCGAGGCTGGCGCTGAATCTTTCTTCGTGATGATCTGTGCCGAGGAATTTCGCGACCGCGCGAGCGTACTGAGATTCATCGAAAGAGGCTTCGGCGAAACCAATCGAGAATGTTTTGACTGTTTCAGACGAAGCCCGCACGGCGAGCGCCGTCACCAACGACGAATCGAGGCCGCCGGAAAGCAGAACGCCCAGCGGCACGTCCGAGACCATACGCATCCTGACTGCCTCTGCCAGCAAATCGCGCAATTGTTCGGTGGCTTCGCTGACGCTGGGAATCGGCTGGCGCGTTTCATAGCTCAACCGCCAATAGCGTGCGACTTTGATATTGCCGTTTTCGAGTGTCAGCGTGTGGGCCGCGGGCAATTTGCTGATGCCCTCGTAGATTGAAAGCGGCGCCGGGACATAATCAAACGACAGATACTGGCGCAGAGCATTCAAATTCAGATCGGGCTTGACCGCGGGATGCGCGAGCAAAACTTTCGGCTCGGAAGCAAACAGCAAGGCGCCGGCGAAGACGCCCCAATACAAAGGCTTCTCGCCGAAGCGATCGCGCGCGATGAACAAGCGCTTTCGCTTTTCATCCCACAACGCGAACGCGAACATGCCATTGAGGTGCTGGACCATGTCCGGTCCATATTCATCGTAAAGATGCGGCAGGACTTCAGTGTCCGATTCGGTGTGAAAGCGATGGCCGCGCTTTTCGAGATCAGCGCGAACTTCGCGATAGTTGTAGATCTCGCCATTGAGTACGACGGCGACGCTGCGATCTTCGTTAAATGTGGGTTGGTCGCCGGTGAGCAGATCGATGATGGCCAGGCGACGCATGCCGAGCGCAACCCCATCATCAATAAAATAGCCTTCCGAATCGGGCCCACGATGATGCAGGCGGTCGCACATCGCGCGCAGGAGTTCCTCCGTGCCTTCCGGTGGAGGAATTCGCGCGTCGAGGCTGGCCCATCCTGCAATACCACACATGTTAATCCATCACCCGGCTGGTAATAGTCAGCAGTTTGAAGACGCCGTTCTCTTTAACGAAGTAAAGGTGGAGTCTTTCACGTTGCGCCACATAGAGTTTCTGACGCAATCCAAAAATGTCTTTGATACGAGAAACCGGAGGCTTGCTCTCTTTAAAGGCCGCAACTCGTGAACGATAAAGATCGCTCTGGTAATTCCTGGGAACAATGTACTGACGCATAAAAGAGTTTAATTGTTCGTAATACGACGTGAAGTGACCATAGAGATCATCAGTTGTCTTAATGGGCCAGTTCGTCTCTGCCATCATCGGCATATAGAACTGCTTGATTTGATGTTCCAGTTCCTGCCGGAATTTGTCTTCATCTCCATCGTAAGTAAAGTTCTGCGCCGACACGAGGAAATTGAATTGCTTCCCTGCCAGGTACGCACGCTCCAACGGTGCGAAGTCGAGCTTAAGTGCGGCGTCGTTGAAATCACCCAAAGGTCTGCCCATTTGGAAAACATATCCAGCGCTGATGCGGACCTCTTTCTCCTTAAGAGGATTTGAAACGAATAACTCTCTGTAGACTGTTACGAAATCGAGAGTGTCATAGAACCGCTGCATCACACGATCGGCGGCCTCTTCGAGCGATCTCTGTTCGCGTGATATTAGCGGCGCCTTTGTTCTTGTCTGAGAACTAGCGCTCGTCGCAACCAGCAAAAAGAACAGGAGTGCGACCGCCTTATTCATTGAGACCATTGAAACCAATCCTCTCTTTCACCGCATAGATCGGTTTCGATTGCGACTCGTGATACGTTCGCACCAGCATCTCGGCTAACAGTCCCATGAAGAAAAACTGTACCCCCAGCACCAGCATGACCATTGTCAAAACCGGCAGCGGTGTCTGCACAAAGTCAGCGTGATGGGGCCAGCTAGCGAATTTCATCAGCAAAGCCAGCACCGCACAGAGAAACGAAATTATGAAGGTCGCGAGACCCGCGAAGCCAAACATGTAAAGCGGCTTTGTCTGATACGACGCCATAAACTTGATCGTCATCAGATCGAAAATGACTTTGATTGTGCGCGACAGACCATATTTCGATTTGCCCATCGTGCGCGCATGGTGTTCGACCGGAATTTCGGTCACGCGCGCGCCCGACCATGAAGCATAAATCGGAATGAAGCGGTGCATCTCGCCGTAAAGCTGCACGTCTTCGAGCGATTCACGGCGATAAGCTTTCAACGAACATCCGTAGTCGTGCAGCGGCACGCCACCGATTTTCGAAATCAACCAGTTGGCAATCTGCGAGGGAATCTTGCGCGTGATCAAAGTGTCCTGCCGATTCTTACGCCAGCCGGAAACCACTTCGTAGCCTTCGTCGAGCTTGTCGAGCAGACGCACGATGTCCGCCGGATCGTTTTGCAGATCGGCATCCATCGGAATCAGCACACGCCCGCGCGCCGCGTGAATTCCGGCAGCCATTGCCGGCGTCTGTCCGTAGTTACGCCGAAAAGAAATTACGCGCACTCGAGGATCGTCGTCGGCGATCTCGCGCAGCACCTCAAGACTGCGGTCCGTCGATCCATCGTCCACATAAATTATCTCGGCACTGCGTCCGAGTTGGGCCAGCGACTCGTTCAGTTTTTCGTGCAGCGGACGCAGGTTCGGCTCTTCATTGAAAACGGGAAGAAAGACAGACACGTCCGGAGTTTCGGTGTCGTCTGTCGCGCGACGTTTAGGCGCGGTCAATTTCTCTTCCAAGACTTTCATTCAATCATCCCGGCGCGCGACGCAAACAATCGAGACGCCGAAGGGGAAAGACAGACGCTGCAACCACCACCCTTCGGCGGCGAAGATGCGGCCCAGCAAGCCATTTAGTATTCCGATGTTGATGTTGTTTTCTGACGCCGGCGTGAAACGCGCGAGTCGCATCAAGGATCGTCCAATCAGAATCGGCAAAAAGAATGTCAGATTAGCATAAGTAATTCGTTCGACCGTCAGGCCTGACTCACGAATGCGCGTCGCGATCCCGGAGGCAGTATATCGACGGCGGTGATGGCTCACGTCGTCCTGCACGCCCCACAGGAACATGAACGCGGGCACAAATAAAAGTGCGCGACCGCGCGGGCGCAGCACGCGACGCATCTCTTTCAAGCCGGCCACATCGTCATCGAGATGCTCAACCACGTCGAGTGCCGTAACCAAATCAAACGAAGCATTCTCGAACGGCAGCGATTCCGCGGCGCCTTGCTTCACCTTCGCCAGCCCGCGCGCGCGACAAAACTCGAGTGCCTCGGGCGAAATATCTACGCCTTCGGCCTCGCCATACTTGCCCAGCATTTGCAGGTTGGCACCCGTGCCGCAACCTACGTCCAGAATGCGCGGCTTCAGTTTGCCGATTTTGCGACAGGCAGCGACCACGAACTTTTCAATGATCCGCCGACGGCCAACGAACCACCAATGCCGCTCCTCGACCTCGTACATGATCGAGTAGGTATGTTGCTGCATCTCGCGCGGGAGCAAATCCGTGTTTACGATCGTGGCCATCTACTGAAGCGACGAATAATGAGACCTGGTAACCAGAAGCAATTCTAAGACAAGAACGATGACGAGGGCTATCAGAAGATAAGGGACTTTGTAAACCACGAAAGCGCTCCCAATTAGTAGACGGGAACGTTCATATCCATAAAGCGTCTCGGTTCGCAGCACATACTCGATCCATAAATACCCATAGGTGAGCGTGCCGACTAGCCAAAACAGCACCGTCAGCGGAATCAGCAGTGACCGGTTTGTTGCCTTCATGCATCGGCCTGCTTTCGAAACCATTCGATGAATTTCTCGATGCCTTCCTCGATTTGAGTTTGCGGACGGTAATTGAGCAGCCGGCGCGCCTTTGAGATCTCGGCGAAGGTTTGCGGCACATCGCCCGGCTGCATGGGCTGTCGATCGATTTGAGCTTTTTTGCCGAGCGCCTGTTCTAACAGAGAAATCAATTCGCGTAATTCGACGGTGCGCGATTCGCCGAGATTAATGATCTCGTAAACGCTCTGGTCATAATCAATTGCCGCGCGGACGCCGTCGACGACGTCATCGATGTAGGTATAATCGCGACGCGTCGTGCCATCGCCGAAGACGGGAATCGGCCGGCCGCTTTCGATCAACCTGGCGAATTTATGAATTGCCAAATCCGGCCTTTGCCGCGCGCCGTACACGGTGAAAAAACGCAGGATGACGATACGCATGTCGTATAGATGTGCGTACGTGCGGCAAAACAATTCGCCCGCGGCTTTGGTAGCCGCATAGGGCGAAATCGGATTGCGGACGGGATCGTCTTCGCTGAACGGGACTTTCTGGTTCTCGCCGTAAACTGAAGACGAAGAACCAAAGACAAATTGCTTCACGTTGTGCTGGCGCGCGAGTTCCAGCAGATTCGTGGTGCCGTTTATATTTGTTTCGACGTAGAGCCGCGGCTCAAGCAATGATGGCCGCACACCCGCGCGCGCGGCGAGATGCACGACGCAATCGAACTTCTCTTCATTGAAAACCTCGTGCAGAGAATAGAAATCCCGGATGTCGGCCTCGACGAGTTTGAAGTTGGAATGCCTGAGGTGCGGTTCGATGTTGGCGCGTTTATTCGATGGGTCGTAGAACTCGTTGAAATCGTCGATGACGGTGATCTGCCAGACGCCCTCGGCAATCAGCTTATCGACCAGATGTGAGCCGATGAATCCGGCGCCGCCAGTAATGAGAATCCTTCGCATTCGAGTTTTCAGTAGCCGGTTTTCAGTTTTCAGTCGGCCAACGCGCTGAAAAATGACAACTCAAAACTGAAAACTATTTCGTCGCATAAATCCACAAGTGCCAGCCCCAACGCGACGCCAGCGTTGACTCGATGAATCGCGGCAACAGATTACCAATCAAAGGAATGAAACGCTTGTTAAGAAAATAGGTCCGCAACTTGACCTCGCGAAAATCTTTGAAGAATGCCAGCGCTTCACGCCGCGAATAGACGCGCGCCAGAGGATTCCCGGCGCCGTCTGTACTCTCGTTGAGCAACTCCGCCGCAGACAAGCTCTCATTCGTATTGAATAGTACGGCTGCGTGCTCCCGCAGTGAATCGACCGGCTCTCCTGTCAAACGATGGACCAGCTTGATTCCGCGTTCGCTCTTGAGCAGACCGGCGCCGGCCCGACGCAACACGCGGATGCCGATGCGATAATTGTAGCTGCCGCGATGATACAGCATCACGATCGCCCGGCCGCCGGGTTTCAGCACCCGATGAATTTCGCGCACGGCGGACTCGATGTCGGGTGTGTGATGCAGGACGCCATGTGAGTAGACAACGTCGAACGACTCATCCGCGAAATCCAATCTTTCGGCGTCGCTAATCTTAAACTCGCCCGGCAAACCTTCCAATGCAAATCGTCTGCGCGCCAACTCGATCGCGGCTTCAGTCAGGTCGATGCCGGTGTAGTCAGCTCCGGCGCGCGCGAATTGCGCGCCGTCAGTGCCCAGGCCGCAGCCAATTTCCAGAACTTTCAGCCCGTGGGCGGCGGCGAAATTAGCGGCGCTGGGAATGTGCCATTCCTTTTCGTAGCGATGCGCTTCGACCCGATCGAAAAAATCGCGCGAGCCAATCGCCGCGTCGCCGAATTTTGTGCCGCAGGGATGCTGCTGCCAGAAATCGCGGACGCGCTCTTTTAATCTTTCGTTACTGGGCATGTCGAAGCAAACGGCTCAAAGCGGAATCTGATTCTAGTCACGTGAATATGGACTTGTACAATGTGCTCGGCTAGGATGATTAGCGATAGATGACTACGTTTCAAATTGCTGGTTACCTGACTGAGTTTGCCGGCGGCTGCGCCGAGATAAAGATCGAAGGCGAGCCGCGCAACGTCGGCGACGCGCTCGATCAACTGTGGCGGCGACACAGTGGGTTGCGCGACCGAGTGTTGACTGAACAGGGCCAAGTGCGTCCGCATGTAAATGTCTTTGTGAATAGCCAGGTCGTGCAGCGCGATCAGGTTTTGCACGTCCCGATTTCCGGCGACACTGAGATTTGTATTATGCCCGCAGTCAGCGGCGGCTGATTAATTGAACAATCGTTTAGACGCCGGACTTCCGACGCGGTGCGGCCGCCTCTAAAGATTTGAAATTTTCCTGAACTGACGGCGAATCGAGGCCGTATTGATTACGTGATGTTTTGTCCCAGTTGCGGATCTGAAGAACGCGCCACAAACCAGTTCTGTCGCACCTGCGGCACGGACTTGCGTTTGGTGCGGGCCAGTTTCGGCGGACCGGATTCCGTCACTGCATCGGCAGTTTCGGCGCGCGAAGAAATAGGGCGCGCGGTCGCCGCGAAGATTCGCGAGGTCGACGATGCGCGCGAATTGAAGAAGGTCGCCGAAGATGTCCTGCCAAAGATCGAAAAATTTCTTGAGTCGCCCAAAGAGAAACGGCTGCGACGCGTCCGCGCAGGAGTGATCCTCGCCGCATCAGGGATTGGCGGCAGCGCGCTGGGCTTGATAATCAGCGCCGCAATGAAGGCCCTGGAGCGTCCGGGCGATATGGAACCTGGGTTCTGGTTAATGGGTCTCGGCATTACCGCCTGCGCCATCGGCGTGGGCTTCGTAATCAATGGACTGCTATTCACCGAGCCCCGCGCCGGCCATCAAGACTCGTCGGCTGACGATTGGCAGAACGTTATGGATGCGAAACAATCGAGAGTTCAATTGGCGTCCAATATCGATGGACCAGACGCTACGCGTGCTCACACCACGTCAAATCTCAATCAACAAGCTTCGGTAACTGAACACACGACGCTGCATCTGAAATCGGAACGGTAGATCGATGGTTGTGACACTCGCAGGCGGCTGTCGTGTTTCACACATGCACGATGGTGAGCCTTTGGTTGAGGGAACGCTACGCGTGTGGCCGCAAATTGGCCGGGCCACTGGAGCGCAGGCAATTTCATTACGGATCATGGAGTTTGGCACGGGAATGTCGCCGACGATTCAGAATGGTAACTGCGATCAAGTTCTCTATGTGATTCATCGCGACCGCGAAGCTGTGGAAGAGAATAGCCAGGGGAAAGCGCGAAGCGCGCCGCCCGTGGAACAGAATTCATTAGAGTCGGACTACCCTGAAGGGGTGCAAGAAACATCTCGCGCAACGGAAATCATTCTGAACCACAACAGATTTCTGATCGCAAACGGCACCGGTATCTACATTCGTCCAAACCAGACATTCGCCATCAATAACTTCAGCGGCCATGTACTAAGCATAGTTAGTTCGCAATGTCCCGATCCAGATCGCGAAATTCACTTCGCCGTTCTATCAAGGATTGATGCGAAACCGAGTGCGATAAATCCACCGCCGATTGTTCGACTCGCCGACCAAAAAGCTCAGCCAACCGCCGACCGTTGGTATCGAGTCTTAATTGATGAACGAGCAGGCAGCGCACAGGTAACTCAATTCGTCGGCTCGATTCCATCTGGCCGCGCACCCGATCACTTTCACAATTACGAAGAGGTGCTTTTCATTTTGCAAGGCGAGGGCCGGATGTGGGCCGGAGAAACCAACACGCCGATTGGAGTTGGCTCATGCATCTATCTGCCGAAAGGCCAGGTGCACTGCGTCGAGAATACTGGCGACGGCGAACTTCGTTTGTTGGGTGTGTTCTATCCAGCGGGTAGCCCGAGCGTGAGGTACGAGGTTTAGGGAATTAAGGCAATGAACTCCGCGTGGGACAGCGAGTTTTATCAATGTGTTAAGGGAATTTGGCTTCGTGAGTCTCAGCCGCCCGAGCTTGTCTGGCATTACACTAAGAAAGCAATGCTCGAAGCGATTCTCAAGTCGAATCGCATTCGCGCTACCAGCATCAAGGACGTTAATGACGAGACCGAGTTCAGGTACGGAAAGGACCTCGTAGACGAGATCTTGAACGAAGCCCAACATCATGAGGCTTCGCTCTTCTGCGACGTGAGAAAGAAGCTGGATTTGTTTAAGGCGCAGAGAGATGTATTTGTCTTTTGCGTTTCCGAAGAACGTGATTGCAAATCGCAATGGGAGGATTATGGCGAGAACGGACAGGGTTATGCGTTGGGATTCATTTCTTCGAGACTAAGCGCATTGAGAAAGACAAAACCTCACGATTTGCGATTGTCCAGAGTCGAATATGAAAAGTCGAAGCAGTTATCTGAACTTAGAGAAGTCGTCGACTGTTATCGTCGTTACCTTCGAGGGGCTACCGACGCGGACTCCGTCAGAGTGGCTGAATGGCTCGCGCATCATTTGATTCGCTGCGTATGTCGCTTTAAGCATAAAGATTGGGGTAGCGAAAATGAATGGCGCATGGTTTATGCCCCTGAAATTGATCCTCCTCTTGAAGTAAAGTGTACCGCGGACGGAAAGCGTTTTGTTGAAATGGATCTTTGGGTCGAACCTGCCTCGCATGGCGCTGAGCCCCGCAAGCTGCCCATTCGCGAAGTAATGCACGGCCCAGCTTGTGACCCGGTATCGACGATGAGAATTCTCAACGATGAGTTGACTCGGAATGAATACCTCACTGTCGACTGTTTGGGATCAACTATTCAGCCATAGTTCCACGTTCGAGTCCGCGCAGCGGACGACCGAAAATAGCCCAGCAGTTCACTGCTGGGACAGGTGACACGACCACAATCGGAGTCCGTGAAACGGACGGCTGAAATCAGTTAAAGATAAAACGACGATCGTATTCAATACCGTGCTTATCGAGCAGATCGATAAACTCGTTTTGAAAGCTTCTCTTCCGATGATGCTCTTTCTGCCGTTGAATGTAGGCGATTGTCTTCTGAGCCTGTGACGGACTAACACTGAAGGCTGCATATCCCTCTTGCCAGGCGAACTTCCGATGCTCACGCCATGTATCGTGAATCCATTTCGACGATCCGCCCTTGATCAGTTGAACTGCTTTAGCGAAGCTCATCGTCGCGGGCAATGATAAGAAAGCATGCAAATGATCCATGGTTCCAGCGATCACAATTGCCTTCATCTTGTTTTCACGTGCGATGCCGCCAAGGTACGGCCAAAGCCGCGATTCTAATTCAGGCGTGATGAGAGGAAATCGTTCCTTTGTGCTGAAAACACAATGCATGAGGTTGCTTACATATGAATGAGGCATCGTGAGAGTCACCCTTTCAGTCGTCCGCTTTGCGGACTCAGGTGCGATTTGCGATTGATCCCAGCGCTGAAGCGCTGGGCTACTTCCATGCGTCCACTACGCGGACTCGTCAAGAACCCCAACGTCAATCAAATTAAATCCGCCAAAATTTCCATCGCCTCGTGCACTTCGTCATCAGTATTGAAAAAATGCGGCGACATGCGCAGGCCCACGCCGGGTCGGCAATCGACGAAGACCTTTCTTTCGGCCAGCCGTTTGACCATCGCTGGCCCATCCTCCACGTAAATCATCACCGAACCGCCACGCTGATTCACGTCGCGCGGGCTGTTGATTTTCCAGCCGCGATCCAAAGCGAAGTCGATCATCCATTGCGTGCGCCGTTCTGATTCTGCGCGAATGGTCTTCACGCCGACTTCTTCTATGATTTTCAGTCCCGGCAGGACCGAATAAAGCGCGGGAATACTCGGAGTGCCTTGCGCGAAGCGGCGCACAGAGTTGCTGTAACGCATCGGTGGCTGGGCAAAATCAAACGGCGTATCGTGCGCCACCCAACCCGTCAGGCGCGGCTGTAATTCATTCTGCAAATCGGGCCGCACATACAAGTAGCCGCAGGCTGGACCACCGCACAGCCACTTGATCGTGCCGCCGATTAGAAAATCAACTTCCCAATCAGTCGCCTGCAATTCAACCGCACCGGCTGATTGATAAACGTCGAGCAGCACCAACGCGCCGTGTTTGTGCGCGCGTTCGACAATCGGCGCGACTTCGATTCGGTTTGAGCTGCGAAACGAAACGTGCGAGAGAGCCACCAACGCCGTGGTCTCGTCGATCGCGTGGCAAATATCTTCGGTGGCGATCGTGACGCCGTCGTCGGAATGGACAACTTCGATCGTCGCGCCAACTCGCTCTTGCGCTTCCCAGATGTATTGCATCGACGGGAAGTCGAGCGCGCTGGTGACGATCTTGTTTCGATCGCTTGATTGAAAATCAAAACACGAGATAACGGTTGAGAGTCCGATCGAAGCATTAGGCTGAATTTGCACTGAGCCGTGTTCGCCGCCAACAATATTTGCTATCAGATCGGCGACCGCGGCAGACATTTCCCACCAGCTTGTTGCCCAGGCATCTTCGCTCGTGTGATGTTCCCACGCGGCGTAATAGTCGAGCATCGACTCGCGCGTGACGAGCGGCACCGGACCGAGGCTGTGGCTGAGCAGATGAATTCCCGAAGCAAGCGTCGGGAAATCTTCGCGTCGGCGATTGATGGCTGGCTGGGGTTTCAAATTGTCTCTTCGCTCCCTCAGGAGCGACATATTTATAGCCCTATTCGGTAAACGTTGTACAAGGCTCCGTAGGAGCGGCATCTCGTTTCCCAAAAAACGTGCCGCTCCCACTGAGCTACCTCCATCTAAAGATGGGTTGAACTATAAACATCAGGCTCCTAACGGAGCTTAGGCACGGATCGTTGAGAGGAATCCTTCAAGGCCAGCAGGATCTTCTCTTAATTGGGCCAACACCCGCTCGGCTTCTTCGCCGATCGGTGGATCGATTGATTCTTCGCGAATGTGCCGCAGGATTTCGCCGGCAACAAATTCAGTCGTCATCTTTGGCACGTCCGCGCCTTTGGCCATGTCAGTGTCGATCGTGGTCGGCATCACGGTCATGACGTGTACGCTTTGATCTTTCAAGTAAGCGCGCAACGCCTGGCCGAGCGATAGTAACGCGGCTTTGCTGGCGCAGTAAGTTCCGACCAACGGCAGATTGATTTTCGCGAAAGCCGTCGCGATATTCACGATCATTCCTTCGCCGCGCCCAACCATCGTGGGCGCCAGCGCGCGCGTCAGGCGAAGGGCGCCGAAAAAATTGACCTGCATTTCTTCGAGCGCCGTTTCAAACGACATTGTCAAAGGATTGCCGTAACCCGCCACGCCGGCGTTGTTCACGAGAATGTCGATCGTGCCGAGTTGTTTCGTCGCCGCGATATCCTCGTCGCTGCGAACCTCCAGTTTGATCGGAGTGATACGAATGCCGCTCGCCGCCGCTTCTTGCTTCAATCTTTCGATATCTTCCGGCCTGCGTGCGCCGGCGAATATTTCGCCAGCGCCGGCTTCCGCGAACGCGAGCATCAGCGCGCGGCCCAAGCCGCGGCTGGCGCCGCTAATCAGAACGTTGCGTCCTTCAATGTTCATCTCTTGCTACAGCGCGGCCGCGCGATCGCGCGACAGCATACATGATCGCCGCGATGGCCGACCAGAACACTGCGAGTTCTAGACTCGTGAGCGAGTGTTGCGAGAGTCGCTCGCTGAGACTTTGGGTCTCGAGTGTCTCTACGTCCTGGATTACCTGCACGCCGATCAGTATTACCATTGAGGCGACTGATAATATCGCCGCGCCCGTCATCAGCCATCGTGGCAGACTCAAGCCGATTTCTCGATAAAGCTTTGGATTCGATCGCGGCAACAGCAAAAACGCCACGCTGTGCAGACAGTACAACAACACCAGGGCGAACACGGCAATGTTGAGCGCGAGTGAAAGCTGTTTGCTTATCACAAGAATCAAACAAGCCAGCAGGTTCAGCGTCAGCGAAACGACTGGCGTGGCAGTCTTCGGACTGATATGGCCGAGCCAGTTCGGCGCCAGACGATCTTCGACAAAAATCAACGCCAGCCGCGACGGCACAATCAACGTCGGATTGAGCGACGTGGTGATGGCCATAATCGCGCCCAGCGTCACGATAATGGCCGCGCCCCACGGTAAATAAACGGAAGCGACTTCAGTCATCGGCGCAGCGCTCGCCCCCAAACGCGCACCGGGCAGAACACCAAAGGCGACGGCCGACATCGCGATAAAGATCAGGGCGGTAGCCGTGACCCCTTTCAAGAATACCCAAGGCAAACGCCGCGTACTGTCCTTCGTTTCACCGGCGGTTTGAGCCAGCGATTCAAAGCCGGCGTACGAAAAGAAAATCGGCGCGAGACTCAGTGCGAAACCTTTTGGGCCGTGAGTGATGAAGGGCGAATAGTTCGCCGTGTGAATCGCAAACAAGCCCGGCACCACGAGCACGAAGATCGAAATGCCCAGCAACGCGCACATCGCGACTTGCAATCTGCCGAACCAACGCACGCCGACGACATGAATCAGATAAAAGAACAAAAGGCTCGCAACGGCCAAAGTCTGATGCGTGAATTCACCGTTCAGTCTGCGACCGCTAAGTTCGATAATGTAATCGGCGAGCGCGCTGGCGAGATAAGCACCCGCGCCGATGTAGGCGATGATCTTGAGCCACGCGCCGATGTAGGCGACGCCATATCCGCCGAACGTGCGCGACACGTGCAGGTATTCACCGCCGGGTTCGCGGCCGAGCGAAGTCGAGATGAAGGCGGCGTAGGGAATTGAAGTCGCGAGGATCGCCGGCATCAGCACTGCATAGCCGAGAATTACGCTCGGACCAGTCAGCGACCACGCCTGACTCGTGACTTTGAAAATGCCCGCGCCGATCAATATGCCGATGAGCGCAGCATACGATTCAATCGTGCCGAGATCGCGACGCAGACGAGAGACGACAGTTGGATTTCCAGGTTCCATTAACAGAAGATCGTGTCAGAAGCCCGACCGTCAGGGAGGGCCTCTATCGCAACGTGGCCCTCCCTAACGGTCGGGCTTCTGTCACTCTTACCGCTTCATTAATTCGTTTGCAGGAAGTTTCGGATCGAGAACCTTATGGGCCGTCCCGACGCCGGCCACGGGCAACTTCGCGTCGTCGATCAATCCGAGTTGGACCAGCACCGAGGCCTGGTCCCAATAAATGTGTTCGTGCGCGAGCTTGCCGTCGCGGAAATGCACCACGACGATCAGCGGGACCTTCACGTGCTTGTTGGTGGGCGCCAGCCCCGGCAGCATCCAATCCATTTTGATGGTGTGCGTGAATTCGAAAACCATTTCATCGACGACGCGATCCGTCCCGATCGTCCGCGAGACTGGAGTCATCGAAGTGTCCGGCGGCATCTGTGGAATAAATCGTTGCGAATAGAATTCGCGCAGCTCGTCGTGACCCACGCCGCCCGTCATCACGGGCACGTGATTCACGTATGCATCGGCCACCATCGTCTGCAGAGTGTCTTCCGTATCGCGCGTCGCGAACTCATATTTCACATGCTCGTCCCATTTATCTGAGAGAACCTTCTGTGCGTTGGCGAACCCTTCGCCCGCGAGGTGCCGCACAAAGAACTCGAGCGAACGCAGGTGGGCCAGTTCCGTCGCCGCCGCGTCGTAATGTCTGCCCGGTCGAGCGAACGCGTGTTCCGAATTTGGATAATCGAAAATCGTGGCGAATGGATTTTGGTCAAGCGCATCATGAATCTGTTGCTGCGCTTCGGGCGGACAATGATCGTCGCGGCCACCGATATGTAGCATCAGCGGACTGGTCAAACCATCAACTTCATTAAGTGTTTGTTCGATGCCGACGCCGTAATAACCGACGGCGCAGTCGGGTTTGTATCTTGTCGAAAGCAACCACGCGAGATTTCCACCGAGGCAGAATCCAACGGCGCCGACACGGCCGTTGCACGACCCATGTTGGCGCAAGAATTCGACTGAGGCGGCCGAATCGTCGACAGCCTTCGCCAGCTCGAGACCTTGATACAATTGAATTGCTTTTTGAAAGCCCTCGTCTGAGTCAGTCAATTCAACGCCACGCTGCTGTCGCCAAAACAGATCGGGACAAATCGCGACGAAACCCCGCGCTGCATACCAGTCGGCGATGCCGCGCAGGAATTGATTTACGCCAAAAATTTCCTGCAGCACGACAATGCCTGGTCCATTGCCGCCGGCGGGCAACGCGACATACGCGTCGAACTCTCCCCCGTCAGATGATTTGATTGTGATCATTGATTCAACTCCTGCGCGAAGCTTTATACGCGAAGTGAAGAGAATTGGCGAGGACAGCAGGATCGGGGCAGTAGCCCGACCGTAAGGGAGGGCGTCCTCGTTGTGGCCATACGCCCTCCCTTACGGTCGGGCTACTGCCCCGTACGTAACCACTCCTGTCCCGCCGGACAGAACTCCAGAAAGTTGCACATGCGGCAATGCGACGCCGGCGCCGGCGGAAATTGATCCGCATCGAGCGTCGAGTCATGCATCGCAATCGTTTGCATCGCTTCATCAACAGTCTCAGAACTAGTTTTCGAATCGAGCAACGATGCATCGATCGGAACTTCGATGTTTGGATCGATAAAATGAAGTGTCGCGCGTAACGAGTTCAAATCGACTTCCGTGGGAAGGAGCTCGCGCAGCGCAAGCGCGTAAGCTTGCATCTGCAACTGATAGTCAGCTGCAGTGATGTTGATTCGTTCCGCCAGCGATCGATCGACGTTTGCAGTCGCACGATTCTCTTCCATTCCAGTCGCGAGGGTGCCAGCCTCAAAATTGAGTACGCCCTGGGCCGCGTGATTAGTCGATTCATCCGGTGACTGAACGCTCGCCGATGCGGCCGTGGTTATTGAGCGCTCTCGCGACGATTGCGGAAACCGATTTGTCTTGAAGTCGATAATCTCAGCGTCGATTCCCTTGCCGTCTCTGGCGGCGGTCAGGATCAATTTGTCGATTGTGCCAGTCAGGATTCCGTTCCGGCGGCGCAAACGAAATCGCAACTCACTACAAAGCCCGGGAAACTGCGGCGCGGAATTCAACCGGTGACTGTCATTCCTAAGTTGAACTGAGGAGACGCGACGATAGACTTCGCTGCTCAAATAGTTTTGCGCGAGCGGTAGGAGAGCTCGCACTGCTTCAACTTCGTCGATATCCAGTGGCCGACCGATCAATTCCGCTTGCCGTTGAGAAACGATTTCGCGAAAGCTCGCAATCAGACGCGTTTGGACGTTGTCGCCTGCGCGAAAGGTCTCGCAGAACCGATGAATGACCGCGCCTTTGAGCGTCGCGGTCAAGTTCGCCGGCGGCTCGGGAACTTCGGCGTCATTCCAGACGTCGCGTTCTTCAACGGCCGGCGTTTTCAGCATGCGATCGAAATAATATTGCCGCGCGCAACGTTGAAAATTTAGTAGCTGCGTTACGGTGAAGCGGCGCAAGACTGTTCCTGGCTGCGGCGAAATCCGCTGCAGCAGTGGAAATGAAGCGGCATGAGGTGGATCGAACTGCCGCTCGAGAGTCTCACTGCTGCGCGTAGAAACTGGAGTCCCAGACAAAGCATCACGGTCGATCGTGATCTGAACGTGCGTGTCATCCGCGAGCGTCATCATTCCGCTCTGCGTATGCGGCGCTAAACCGAGCGCGCGCCATAACCATCCGATCCAAAGCGCGCTGTTCTCTAAATTCTCTAAACGCTTTTGCTCGACCGCGCCTGAAAAAATCAAACGATCTTCGGCGCGCGTGGCGGCGACGTAAAGCAGGCGCATGTCTTCAAAATCGCAGCGCCAATGGTTGCGCCGGCTCAATTCATGAAAGAGCCTGCCGCGCACGGAACGGCCGCGGCCGTCCGGCACGCGCACAGTCAACCCACGGTGACGATCGAGAATGAAGACTGACTCGCGCCGGTTCGGTTCGCGATGCAGATCGGGAACGATCACGATGGGAAATTCCAAACCCTTTGCCTGATGAATCGTCATCAGCCGCACGACGTTCGCCGATTCATCGATCTGGCCCTCGCCTTCGCGTCCGCCGATGGCCTCGAACTCTTCAACGTAGTGCACGAAGTCGCGAATCAAGTGGCCCGACTTTTCAAATTGCTCTGCAAGCCGGAAAAGCTTTTCGACATTTGCGACTCGCTGCGCTCCGTCGAAATTGGTGGCGATGATGGTCAGAAGTTCGGATGACTCGACGGCGTAACGCAGCAGATCCGTAATGCCGTAGCGATTGCGCCGGGCAATCATCGATTCAATCCACGTGGCAATTCGATCAAGGGCCACGTGCTCGTCTTCGTCGATAAACTTTACCTGGCGATGCCGCCGCACCGCGCGCAGCAAGTTTCGCCGATGTAGATGTGTCTGCGCGTCATCTTCATCAATCCAGGGAGCGCAACGCAACGCGAACAGCGTGTTGTCTGAAATTCCGCCGAGCGGCGAACGCAGGATTGCCGCCAGCGCCAACTCGTCCGTGGTGTTGTCGAGAAAACGCAGCAGTTGAATGAGATCGGTAATCTCTTCGCGTTGATAGAACCCCTTGCCCTGGACCGTCAGGTAAGGAATCCCCGCGCGACGTAAGGCACTTTCGTAGGTCCACACGCCGGTGAAGGCGCGCAACAGAATAGCTATGTCTTTGTACTGAAGCTGTTTCTCAGTTCTATCACCGACGAGCGCTTTAATGCGCGCAGCCACTTGTTCGGCGTCGCGCTCATGCGCATTGTAATTGGAACGATATCGCCGCGGCGCGCTCGATTCGTCGTCTTCACGAATCACGCTCAGCAGAAACTCAAGGTGCGGGGGAGGATTTTCGCTTTCGCGCACCGCGACACTCGGCTCGTGTGCGACGTATCCAAGTTCTCCCGCCGCATCCCCGGGCACTTGCTCCCCGCATTGAAAAATCTGCGCGAACAGAAAGTTCAGCGCGTCGATTAATGGTTTCTGACTTCGGAAATTAGAGAGCAGCGGCTGCTGCAGACCGCCCGCGTCTGCAATTACTTTGGTCATCTCGCTGAAGACGTCCACGTCAGCGCCGCGGAAACCGTAAATCGATTGTTTGCGGTCGCCGACAATGAACAAATTCGCGCCGCGCCCCAGGGCCAGCTTCGTTAACAGATCGCGCTGCAATCCATTTGTGTCCTGGAACTCGTCAACCAAAAAATACAGGTATCGATCGGCAACGCGCGCACGCACCGCCGCCTCATCAAGCAGCTCGATCGTTCGCAACTGTAAGTCGTCAAAATCCAGCACCGACAGCCGCTGCTTCTCAGCATCTAGGCGCGCTTCGATTCCGCGCAGGAGACGCAGCAGCGCTAAGGCATATTTCTGAGCGAGCAGATCGAATCCGATCGATGGAACTCGTCCATTCAAACAGTCACTCGCGCCGGGTTCATCTCCCCAAAGCAGCGGATCGATTTTCTCAATCGCCGGATGCGTTCCTTTCTTGGGCCTCACTTCCCAAAAATCCTCAATCGCTTGAGTGTAAGCGCCGATAGTCGACTCGGTCGGCGGCTGGCCGAGCGTCTTTCGCAGCGACGGCCAGTCATGCGCAAACCGCGCCCGCTTCTCTTCGGCTTTCGGTGAAAGCCGGGCGGCGGACAGAAGTTGCGCCACATACGAATCAAGTTCGCGGAGCGCTCTGCCATAATCGATTTCTGATGCGTGCACAGCGCTGGTGAGCCGTGCCAGACGATCCGGTGACAACCCCTGATCGCGATGCTTTCGATAAAGTTCGACCATCGCGGTAACGACCGCGGCGCGTCCGGTGCCTTGTGTGAATTGCAGAATCGTTTCGTCGCCCCGATGTATCGCTTCGGTCAACGAATCTTCAACGACGGCTTCGAGCATCATGGCCGATTGATGCTCGTCCAGAAGCGCGAACTGCGGATCGAGGTTGGCTTCGACGGGAAACTCATGAAGCAGCCGCGAACACAATCCGTGAATGGTCGTAATCACGGCGCCATCCAGTGTGCGTTTGTGCCGCAGCCATCGCTCGCGTTCTTTGCCGGATGACGAGCGCAACAACTCATCGATGCGTTTGCGCACGCGCTGACGCATTTCGTTGGCCGCACGATTAGTGAAAGTAATCGCGACGATGTTGTCGACCGAAACTTTTTTCGCGCGCAGGATTTCAAGGTAGCGCTCGACCAACACAAACGTCTTGCCGGCGCCGGGACCCGCCGTCACCGACAGATGCCGATCGAGAGTGTGCGCAGCAATCTTTTGTTCGGGCTTTAGTTCGCGAGGTTGATGACTGTGGTGCGACTTCATTACCGCGGCAATCGCTTTTCCCGGATAAGATGGTGCACCCGGCATGATTCGAACATGCGACCTTTGGTTTCGTAGACCAACGCTCTATCCAACTGAGCTACGGGTGCAGGCAGGATGAAAGGTAGTTTAAAGTTTCAAGTTTAAGGTTTCAAGTTCGGTTGGGGTGTAGGTTTTAGGGTTTTGGGTGTAGCGGATAGCGTTTACGATGGAGGTTGAATTCTAAACGGAAGTTATTCCGCACGTCGCGCCGACGACACCCTACACCCAAACCCCGAAACCCTATTTCGCAAAGTATCCCGGCTTCGTACTGGCCACCAAATCTCCGCGCGAAATTTCGACTCGTATCTCGCGCCATTTGCCGTCGTGCTTATCGGGATTCGGCGGTTGATAGACTACGGTGTAGAGCGTGCGTAAGTCTGCGGCGACCTGGGCGTAGAGTTTCGACAGATCATCAAGGCGATGGATCTCGTGCAGACGTCCGCCGGTGCGATTGGCCAGCAATTCCAAACGAGTACGCGCGGCAGTGTACATCGCGGTGATACCTTCATCGGGAATCGGCAAGAACTTGGGATCGCCGGAAGGTAGCGCCACGGGAAAGATGGTCACACCCTGGCGGTCCGCGGTATTCAAAACCGAAACCAGCTGAGAGTTATTCTCAGCCTTAATTGCCGATGAGACGTCAGTCGTGGTCTTGATGACCTCGCGATCGCCATTACGTGCTTCGGTGTCGAGCCCATCGGTTAAGACGACGATCGCTTTGCGACGCCGCGGCTCTTCGTGCGTTAGCTGCTTCAAAGAATATTTCAGTGCATCGTACAGCGGCGTTTCGCCTCTGCCGGTCGACAGAACGACGCCAATGGTATAAGCGATGCGATGTCGATCCGTGGTAAACGGAAGCTGCAACTTCGTGCCTTTGCCATTGAAATCAACCACGGCAACGCGATCTTCCGGCCGCAGTGCATCCAGGAATCTGAGCGCCGCTCCTTGAATCTGTTGGCGAAATGTGACGGTCGAGCCCGACGTATCGAACATCATCACCAGACTGAAAGGCGCATCGGTTGGTTCGAAATGGACGATCGGACGTCGCTGGCCATCTTCGTAAATCACGAAATCGTTCTGCGAAAGGTTCGTAATTGAATTTCCCTGCTTGTCGACAACGCCGACGCTAAGTTGGACCAGCGAGGTGTCGGTTTTAATGACATCGTCCTGAGCGCGCGCAACGGAGCCGAGCATAAAGACTGTGGCAACGATAACTGCCACGGCCCATGTACATCGCGCAAGATTCGGTGCCTGACCTTTAAGTGTGACCATTCGACGTGCCAAAGACTAGGTTTGCTGGGTTGCCTGAGTATGCCTTCGTTGTAACTGCCGTGCAACCGGCAAATCTATAGGTTCCTAGACGAAGCCTACCGCCATTTGGTTGCAGTCGGACGCGAATTGGTTGATTTGGCCGGGCGATGAAATATAATGCGGCAGCCCTCGCGAGGACTCCCGCTATGCGTGCATCAAATTTCTGCAGCGAATGTGGCGAGCGCGTTCAGCGCAATGGTTGGCGCGTGCTTCTTCGTGGAAGTTTGTGCGCTCAATGTGCCGCGCGGCTGGGCAGGTCAGGACGGTTGCGCTCGATAGCGGCGGTCAGTCTAATTGCAATAGCGGGCTTTGCGATCGGCAGATACCTGCGACCAACGCCGCCGCCGCTAATTATTCTGCGAGCGGCGAATTCGCCATTGTCTGATGCGCCAATTGACTCTAACGACGCGGCACGATCGTCAAAACAAAGCAGCGCTAATTCGCCTCCAAATGTCAATCTGGTTGCCGCTACTACAGATGCCGTTTACATTTGCGGCGCGCGCACCAAGAAGGGGACACCATGCCAGCGGCGCGTGCATGTTGCGGGCGAACGATGCTTTCAGCACAAAGGAATGGCAGCGATGGTGCCGTTGGAGAAATTGAAGATTACACCTGAGAGATGAACTTAGGTCTGCGGTTCAGTTGCGGCTCAGTTATAGAACTGGCTTCGATGATCTACTCGAATCACGTCTACAATCTTGGTGTGATCGTCAATTCCATAGCCAACTCGCCAGTCGCCGACTCGAATTCGCCAAATATCTTCTCCCTTAACTTTCAGGCAGCCATGTGGACGAGGATTTTCCGCGAGACCTTGGATGGCCGAAACAATGCGGTTCTTTACAGGTTTGTCCAAACGTCTCAATTCACGCTCAGCACGCGACGTAATAGTGATGCTATACATCTATCTCGCCAGCGGCTCGCATTTCTTCTACGACGTCCTCAAAAGGACGGCGAGGTTCATCTTTACTTTCGTCAGCAACACGGATCAGATGTAAGTCTTCGAGCAGCTCTTCGTATTCGTCTATCGGGACTATGACTGCAGTTCGTTCCCCCGCTTCGTTGGTGACATATTGAACGTTTGGTGACATGGAAACTCCCGAGACAGGTCCTTGTGCGGCATTCTAACATTGTCCCGCACTACCTGAAGATCGATCTAGCTCAATAGTAACGGCATATTAATTATTTGGCGAAGCACAATGCCTGCGAGATGGAAAAGCTCACGCGTGGTTTCCGGCGGCAATGCAGCGCTAATAACGATTCCCACGAGCACAGAGATAAGCAGGTTGATCCAATCTTTTCTTCCCACCCGTTCGGACGCCTCAACCAAATAATTCAAACGCGATTCCAGCAATGCCGGATCAACGCTATGAACCATCAAGAGGAAATGCCTGATCTCATCGATACCTTCAACAATGTACGCCTTTTCTTCAGCCGTAAAGACTGTGTTCGGTGTATCAGACGACGCTGCAGATTCAAGGACCTTGGCTTCTTTAGATAATTCGCTCCAGAGATCCGGGCTCTCAGTTTCTCTTTTTACATAGGACAGCCAAGAACGCGCAGCGTCCAATTGGTAATCCCATTCGTCCCAATAATACGAATCGATCTGTGTTTGCTGCCCA
>DASQYL010000068.1:0-2079 GCA_035639235.1 Pyrinomonadaceae bacterium
TTCTCATCAAAGACAATCACGTCGATTTCGCGGGCTCGATTGAAGCGGCGGTTACTCGGGCGCGGGCAGCCAACAGTTCGTTGCCGATCGAAATCGAAGCCAGAAACTTGACCGACGTGACGTCAGCGCTCGCAGTCAACGCTAGCTGGATGATGCTCGATAATATGTCTGTGGCGGAGATGCGCGAAGCAGTTGCTATTAACCAGGGACGCGCCAAGCTCGAAGCCTCAGGTAACGTGACCCTCGCGACCGTTCGCAGCATCGCTGAAACGGGTGTCGATTACATTTCGGTCGGCAGCTTGACTCACTCAGTCCAGGCGTTGGACGTGACTCTCAGAGTCGTCAAGGACAACCATCGATGATGTTTCCCCATCGCATTAGTCAACCCTCTTTGCAAAGGGAACTTCGTTTGAATAAATATTTATCATGGAATTGGACAAAGGGATTTTCGAGCGGCCCTCTGCGGTGTCGGAAAATTTACTTAATTACACGGCTGAAGTAGCGTCCGCCACGAACCCGATAAAGGAGCGTCTGCGCGGAGTCCTGCCCGAGCTGGAATGGGCAGTACACGCGCCTTACGTAGCCGCAATCAATGATTTAAAGAAACAATTGAACGCCGTGGTGCTGGCTCACAACTACCAGACACCTGAGATCTTTCACGGCATTGCCGACATTACCGGCGACTCGCTGGCACTGGCGCGACAGGCGGCAAGGACAGACGCGGACGTGATTGTTTTGTGCGGCGTGCACTTCATGGCTGAGACGGCCAAATTGCTCAATCCGGAAAAGACCGTATTGATTCCCGATTTTGAGGCAGGTTGTTCGCTGGCATCGGCGATTACCGCCGAAGATGTCCGCAGACTGCGGCAGAAATATCCGGGCGTGCCCGTGGTGACTTACGTTAACACTTCGGTGGCGGTGAAAGCCGAATCAGATATTTGCTGCACCTCGGCAAACGCGGTCGAGGTCGTCGAATCACTCAACGCGGATCGAGTTATTTTCATCCCAGATGAATTCCTTGGCCGTTACGTCGCCAGCCAAACAGATGTTGAGATCATTTTGTGGCGCGGACACTGCGAAGTACACGAACGCTTCACCGCGCAGGATGTGCGCAGCTACAAGCAGCAATTCACAGACATAAAAGTGTTGGCGCATCCGGAGTGCCCGCCCGAGGTTTTGGCCGAAGCGGATTTTGTGGGCTCGACCGCGGGCATGATCGATCATCTGCGTCTGAACCATACGCGTCGCGTCGTCATGATCACAGAGTGTTCGATGTCCGACAACGTGGCGGTCGAGTTTCCTGCTATTGAATTCATTCGTCCTTGCAACCCGCCCGCACATGAAGCGGATAACTCTGCCGAAGGTGCTCAGTTCGTTGCAACGAATGGAACACCTGATTGAGATCGACAGCAGCGTGGCTGAAAGAGCGCGGCGAGCGGTTGAGCGCATGATCGCGATTGGGCGCGCCAGAGACTAGCTGAACTAATCGACGTGAAATAAAGAGAGGGTGACCATTTCGGTCACCCTCTTTTTTGATTGGAGCGCGCGTCCGGCTTAGAACTGGAAGCGGACGGCCCACTGAACTTGCCGCTCGCGAAACAGCGTTCCGCCCGCGGCAGTAATGCCCTGGAAGCCGGTGTTAAAGGTGAGAGTGCCGGTGTTCGTGGCAGAACTAAACGGCACGGTCTGAGTCACGCCGTTAATTGTAATTTGGCAGGTTGTGTGTGCCGCGGTGCACGAACTCACAGAGGCCGTTGAGACGTTGTAGAACGTCGCGGTCTCGCCGGTCACCTGGGTGCGATTGAAGAGATTGAATCCCTCAATCAAAAGTTCGAGCGACTTCGATTCAGTGAATCGGAAGCGACGCGAAACCCGCATGTCAAGGTTCCAGATCGGAGGCAATCTAAAGCCATTACGCGGTGACAGGGTAAACCGAGTAGAACCGGCCGTCCCGTTTTGGCCACCGCCTGGCGTGAAGCACTGATTGCTCGTCACGCTTCCGGGCCAGCACAGAGCCGCATCTTGTGACGGACCAGGCGAAGGTATGCTGCCGGAGACTGTGGCGGTCAGCGGAGCACC
>DASQYL010000069.1:0-6221 GCA_035639235.1 Pyrinomonadaceae bacterium
ATTCCTGCATGTCGCTGATAGTCATTTTTGGGCCATAGTGACTCTGATCGCGATCGTTATTTGGAAGCCCCAGATCGCCAAGCTGATACCGCGGATTCAGAAGGCTGAACTGCCAGGCGGGCCAAAGTTCGAAATCGAGAAGATTGATGAATTGCAAAAGTCGATCAATCCATGGAAGAAAACAGTTTCCAGATTTGCCGAGTTGATGGAATGGGTGGGAGATTTGATTCTCGATACCCCCCCAGAAGACGTGGTCACGCTGCTCGCCTACACACCGGCGCTTGGCTATTTAACCCGGACTGAGGCGGAATGGCGGCCGCTTCACCGGCTGATTGTTGAACGGCCAAACGTGCGATTGATTTGCTTGAAGCAGGAAGAGCTTGCCGAATGGCATGGGCGCTTTGCAGGAAAGAAGACGGCCCGACCAGAGGGGACTATCAGCGCGACGCTGATAGATAAAGCAAATAGAATTTCGGCCGATCTTGTGGCGGACAAGAAACGTCAGATCGATCCTCGGCAAACATTCGTCTTCGAGAAAGGTCTAGAGGAACTGCCAGGTTACTACCTTTTTGCGAATAGCAAGCGTGCGATCATTGCCGTGCCGCTTTTCTTGCCTAGTGACCCAAAAAAGTTTGCCCCTGAGACGGACGCGGATGGTTATCTCGGAAACACACCGGTAAAGATGTTGGGATTTGAAAGCAGTGATAATTGGACGGTTTGGCTAGTCAAGGAAGTGTGTGACCACTACGCGAACCTCAAACGGAAAGACACTCAAGTGCTTGATCTTTCGAAGATGGAAGACACGCGTCCAAGCGACACATCAGCGATTGCTCCCGATGGCGACTTTCGCTCCCAACGAGTTCTCAGCCTACCACGCTACTATGATTCAGTCCGAAGAACTGCGGTTACATCCGGCCTCTCAAGAAACGAAATTGAGTCATATTCGTTGTTCCTTGTTGTCTGTTTATGGGAATGCTGAAAATCTATCAATTCTAGGAGGGCTTGCTGCGAGCCGCATTTGGAATGGAGCAGCACAGTACCGAACGATTTGAGAGCTGGATAAATGACATCCTTTCATATGCGCTCGTTTTGTAAATTCAACTGACGAAGCGCAACAACCGTTCACACCCTGAAACGAAGTAATGCCTGCGTAGCTCAAAGGTTATCCCCTCGTAACTGAGTCACGCACCAGCCATCCACCTTTTCTATTACTCAAGGTGACTACTCATTTTTTGGCTGTTTTCTTGCAGATTACTGTACCAAAAGCGCGTCGTGCAGTCAGGCACGACCGTTGCCATGGTGCCCAGCATGAAATTCCCGATGAAACACAAACGAACCACAAAGAAGTCCTGCATCGGCTGTCGCCATCGCAAAGCATTGTTTAGTTATCACGGTGGGCCAATCAAATACGATCGCGACCACACGCTGTGCGGGCAATGCTACCGCGCTCAACGCGATAGTCTTCGCGAAATAATCCGAGCGGCGTATTGAGCATAAGCAGCGCGCCGCTAGATCGGAATAGTTTGCGGACCTGAGGATCAACGATTCATGAACATCAAAACATTAACACTCGCTCTTGCAGTCTTGTTCATTGCCACTAACGCTGGCTGCCGCGTATCCGACAGTTCAGCTTCTTCTCGTATTCAACCATCGCCCCAAGCGGAACAGCAGGCAACCGCAATAGGTGATTGCGGAGCTGTCGCTAAAGACCAGCAACATCCGGTTCAGACTGTCGTGCGCAATCCGATCCGAATCGTAATATTTCAAGATAAGAGCGGCTCTGCGAATGATACGAGGACTGTACAGTTGAACGAAGGTGGCTTTGCAGCGCCAATCAACTTGCTGCGATGCACCGGCGGCGAACTCGGCATTGGAATCGTGGACGACTTGTCAAATAGGCCGTTGGTGCGGTTGCGAATCGATGCGCCACCCGCTCCGCCGACACCGCCGCAGGCGCGTAACGTGTTTCAACGCGCTGAGGAGGACGGCGATTATCAGCAGCGCTTAAACGATTACAAAGACCGCGTGGCGAAATGGACGCAGGAAACGGATCGCCGCGTCGAAGCGTTCCTCGCTCAAGCTGGTGAATTGTTGAAACAGAATCCGAACGCGAAAAGGACGAACGTCTGGTCGGCAGTCTCAAGAGCGGACTTATATCTAAACGAATCAGACGCCTCGTGGTCCAGCCCGACAAATCGCTACGCAATACTCAATTCTGATTGTCAGGAAACGGCGCACACCAAGCCGGTTCAAGTTAAGTCCGGCGCGCAATGGATAGTCGTGAATGGCGCTGGCAGCACGGGCGTCACTGAAGCGCTCAAACCGGAACGCTTTGAGAATCCGACGGCGGCCTTTGAATTCATCAAGGCCAGAGAATTAGGAGGAAAGTGATATGGCCACAACGTTCCCGAAAATTGATTTCACAGTCGGCTTGGCTGATGTCGAACGGCAAGCATCACTCGATCGCATAGCGCAATCGACGGCAAGCGTCTGTGAGCGGGCGAATGAAGCGCACAGCCTGCGGTTGATGGCTAATGAGATTGCCGCTTATATCACAGCGTTGTTGAAACGCGATGCTAAGCTGCTCCACTCATCGGCGCAGCGAATCGCCGCGTTTGTATTGATGTGGATGGCGCCCATAGCCGCTTGTTGCATTGACTACGTTTTGCTCGGAAGCGTCCTGGAATACTTCGCGCTACGTGTTTACAGCGATCCGGCGATGGTCACCGTAACGCGCGCGATTATCCCACCGGCGATTGTGACAATCGAAATGTTCATCGCGGCACAACGTGCAAACGCGCAGGAGCAAGCAACCGAGGCGGGACGCTCCCACGCACATTGGATCTGGCATGTGTTTCCATTGCTGATGATCATTCCGTTGCCGACCCTCGTAGTGGCGACTAACATCGCGGCGGCGCCGACGGCGCGGACGGGTGCAATTCAGACGATTCTCACGCTCGAAATAGTTGGACTCGTCGCATTATCAGTCGTCATGCACGGAGTGATCTTATACGGCGGGCAGCTTGCCGCCGACGCGAGAGGGTATCTTTTTTCAAAGCTGCGGTTGCGACGCGCGAATAGAAAGCTGAACCGCTTACGGAAGCGGTTCTATTCAACGATCAAGGGGTTTCGGAATGCTTATGCGCGTCACCTGCGGTCCGTTGATGACCATAACCAGCAATTCACAACGCATCTGTCGCCGGGGCCGTTCGATCGCGTTACGCAGGAATTGCTAACAGAAATGTTCGGCGACGATCCTGATCAGACCCAGGTTGAATTTCCATCGCGCACCGAGAGCGATGTAGGCCAGACCTCAGTCTTCTGAACGCCATGACTAAGCCATGACGATTGAGCATGAACAGAATGTCACGCTTCTTGACCTGCGGGAGCAGGTCATTGCTGGCCGCTTCAAGCTGCTAAGGCGGTTACGGCGCGGCAGTTATGCGGAGGTATGGATAGCTCACAATCTGTTGCCCAAACAAGGTGAGCCGTTGACCGTCGCCATAAAGGTTTTGAATGCAGGGTTGCGAGGGCAAATTGAGCCGGAAATGGAAGCCGTTCTCAGCGAGAACATTAGACTGGAGGACTACAGTCTCCGGCGTCTTGTTCATCCGAATATCGTGAAGTTATATGAAAGCGGGGAAGACTCGGATCAGAGGACTGGTCGCCGCTTTTACTACATTGTGCTGGAGTTGTTGGAAGGCGGCGACATTTACGATCTGTGCCACGGACATTCATTACTACTTGAGCAGGCGCTTCTCTATGTGGCGCAAGCTTGTTCGGCGCTGGCATACGCACACCAGCATGGCATCATTCATCGCGACATAAAGCCGAATAACCTCCTTCTCACGAAGGACCATCACACGTTAAAAGCTCTTGACTTTGGAACTGCACGCGTCCTTGATAAGCAGAATGGCGCAATCACGCGCGTTGGCACGGAGATTTATGCTGCCCCCGAATCGTACTCTCCAAGCGGGCAGATGACTCTGACCGCCACAGTTGACGCTTACTCTCTTGCGAAAGTCTTGCTATTCATGCTCACTGGCGATTCACCAGCCTATCTTGCGCAAAAGCAGATAACATTATTGCCTCTTGGGTTAATGACCGAAGCCTGGGCGCCGTCGCTTTTGTCGGTTTTGGCGAAGGCGACGTGCGACGAACCGCGCGACCGCTATCAATCAGTTGAAGAATTTCATCGCGCATTGAAACAGGTACTCGAACTGACCGAAGTCTCCACGGCAACGCCCGAAAACCGTCAGAGAGCATGGAGGTGCCAATATTATCCACCTCCGAAACATACTCGTTTCGAAGTGCTGGTGCGAAACGGGAGTGTCGCTGCTGCCGCCTTTCCACTCAACAGTTTCTCGCGTGGCAGTTTCATCAATGCTGTCGTCGGAGCTGGACGTGAAGCTCTTAATAGTATTCCTACTGCACTGATAATGCAGATTGTTGCTGTTGTTGTACTTGTAGCAATCGTTTTAATAGGCGTGCCACAGATTCTTCCGTTGCTCCGGCATGGTGCTGCGCCGGTTGTTTCCGCCGATAACAAAACTGATCCATTAATTGGTCAAGACGCTCAGGCCATCACTGATCTCAACATTCGCTCTGGTCCCAGTGCCGACCATCCGAAGATTGGCCTCGCTGAGAAGCGGTCTCGTGTTCGGATTCTGTCTTTCAACAACGACAGAACCTGGTATGAGATTCAAGTCGCCGAACATGGCCGCGCGAAGACTGATCCGAATTCGTCGGATCACGGTTGGGTGAATAGAAAGTACCTCGTTCTTAACTAGAACATAATCATCTCAATTTGATTTTGGTGCCCGTGACTGCCTGATACTCCTTTGGGTCCAGCCCAGGGAAATGATTTCAGCGATGCTCGCGAAAGGTCGAGTATAAGTGATTTCGTCAACTTGCATCGACTCGAAATAGCGGGGTCCAACTTCGGTGTTTTCATCATCGGGAATTCGGATGAGCAAGGCGGGACCATCTGTCGGCGTTGCTGGCATGGAGATGAATTCTGTAGTTAGGGTATTCGGCGCGTATCGGACATGAACTGTACTGTGAGCAGTTTGGAGCACACCTGATTGACTTGTCAGCCATTCAGGAGGAATGAGTTGCCGTGTCGCAATTGCTCTCGTGATCTCGCCGACATCACGGGGAGCGTGACCGGACATTGCTCGCTGTGTGACATAGGTGCTTGCGGTGATCGCGACAGCGATCAAATCGCGCAAACGTTCAGCCGTGCGTGGTACTTCGCTATCGGGCCAACGAAACATCGTGGCATCTCGGCTTGAGGGAAGATCAGATTTGGAATCGCCGATGTTGACTTGGGCGTCAACGGTTGCCATTCGATTGGCTTGTCTATACCGAATTACAACAGGCAAGACGAGCACGATCAGTGCAACGACTATCACACAAATGACCGGCCAGATATTTCCGCGTTCCCTTAAGCTCATGCAGCCTTCCGCAGACGCGGTCCAGTTTCGTTGAATACGTCCTGGATCATCTGTTCGGTTACGGAGTCAGGCGTGTGGGCTGCCTTTTCCAAACGAGGTAGGCCCAGTTCTAGGTTTGTGAGATCGTCGGCGCCGCGCGCAATAAAGCCCAAATGATCGTCAATTACTTCGGCGGTTACGGTTTCGATTTGCTCAGTTGTAATTGCTTTGAGAAAGGCGATTGATTCGCGCAGGCCTGGCTTATCGCGAACAGTTGGCATCATCACGCGGATGTACCTGACGACTTTCACTACCTGAGTCAAAAGAGTCGGCGGGGCCAGCGGCACACGGGAATGAAGAATACGCGCCTCCTCGAGATCGGTTGGCAGTCGGACTTTCGTATAGATACAACGCGACCGCAGTGGAGCGTGGACGATGTGCTGATTGTTCGATGTAAGAATCACAATCGGCTTCTCGTCGGTTTTGGCTACGCCGATGTGTCCGTTGTTTTCGTTGAGCCGTGGAATAGACGCATGGCCGTCAGTGAACAATTGATAGAAGAATGCCTGGCAAACTTGGGACAGCTTTTCAAACTCGTCCAACTTCACTATGGGCACGACGCCGGTGGTCGCAAGAAAATCGTAGGCGCGTAAAATTTCGCCTAGGTTTAGAAATTCTTTTCGCCACTGTTGTCGTCTCGCTTCATCGAGATCGAGTTCGTTGCTTGCAACCGCTTGGACGACGAAATTGTTTTGGCCCTTCTCATCCCACTCGAAGAGAATATCC
>DASQYL010000070.1:0-3729 GCA_035639235.1 Pyrinomonadaceae bacterium
AACTGGGAATCGAGACGCGGCCGGTCTTTTATCCGATACACGTGCTGCCGCCCTACCAGGCAGACGAGTTGAGTTTTCCCGTGGCGGAGCGCGTCGGCCGCAGCGGCATTAGTTTACCGACCTGGTTCGGACTAACGCGCGACGATGTGCGTTACGTGACCGAAAACTTCGTAAACGTCTTGAGTCGCGTACGGCAAACAATTTGATTCATTGAATGGCTGAAACCTTAGGATCACTTTGCGATAAACTCGCAACCGTCAAACTCAAACTCTGGCATTCAGACGACGCCGATCGATTGCGGAGCCTGACTGCGCAGGAAAAACAACTGCAGCAGGAGATCGATGAGTTTATGAGCGCTGCCATGTCGGGCGACATCCCGGTCGAGCGGCTGACCTTCGCGCAGAACAAGGTTTACAAAAAAGACGGCAACATCGTTCCCGAGTTCGACGGCACGTTAGGCGAAAGCTTCGCACAATTGGCGCACACAGTTTGCAAACTTTGGCATGTGCAGGAGAAGGTTTACGAATTCGAAGCGATACCGGTGGATCAGAAAGATGCCGTGATCAAGGAACTCGCGATTGTGAATCTCGAAAGAAATCAATGCATCGACAAACTCGATCAGCAGTTTCGTAATCTCGTGGCGGCCGCGCGGGACCGATAGTTCCTCAGCCCCAAAATTATTTATTTTCTGATCTGCGTTAATCCGCGGTCATCGGCGGCCAATATTCGTTAGTATGCATTATCACTTGATTGGAATTTGCGGTACGGCCATGGCCTCGCTCGCGGGAATGCTCAAGGCCCGCGCTCATCGCGTAACCGGCAGCGATGAAAATGTCTATCCGCCGATGTCGACGATGCTGGAATCGATCGGCATCGAAATCATGCGCGGTTACAACGCTGCGCATCTGACTCCCGTGCCCGATTGCGTAATTGTCGGCAACGCGATCCCGCGCGGTAATCCTGAAGTTGAAGAGACGCTCAATCGCCGTTTGCCCTATCGATCGCTGCCGGAAATTCTGAAGGATGAATTCATTCGCGGACGAAGATCGTTGGTAATCGCCGGCACTCACGGCAAGACGACGACGACCAGTCTCGCGGCTTGGATTATCAATCAAGCAGGGCTCGATCCCTCGTTCATGGTCGGCGGCGTGGTGCAGAACTTCGGTGTGAGCTTTCGCGTCACGAACAGCGACTACTTCATCATCGAAGGCGACGAATACGACACGGCATATTTCGACAAAGGCCCGAAATTTATGCACTACCTTCCAGAGATCGCGGTGGTCAACAACATTGAATTCGATCATGCCGATATTTACCAGGACCTCGCCGCCGTAAAGCTGGCGTTTCGGCGCTTGATGAATCTCGTGCCCGGTAATGGCCGGTTGATCGTAGGCTGGGACAGTCCGCCGGTGCGCGAGGTGGTGGCGTTGTTGGGAAGGAAATTATTCACGCAACTTGAAACCTTGGGGACTTGTGACGAAGCAAGCTGGCAAGCCCGCGACATTAAATTCGCCGATGGCCTGACGCACTTCAGCCTTTGGCGCGAAGGATCGAGATGGGCAGAATTCGCGACGCCGTTAATCGGCGATTTCAACGTGCGCAATTGCCTGGCGGCAATTGTCGCCGCGGATGCCTGGGGAGTCGATCGAAAAACGATCGCGAACGCGTTAGTTGCTTTTGAGAGCGTGCGCCGCCGCTGTCAAGTCCGCGGCGAAGTAAACGACATTACAGTCATTGACGACTTCGCGCATCATCCCACGGCCGTGCGCGAAACGCTCGCGGCCTTGCGCACAAAGTATGCCGGCCGCCGCATCGTTGCCGTCTTCGAACCGCGCTCGCGCACCTCATGTCACGCAACTTTTCAAAAGACTTACGTTGATTCGTTCGCGCCGGCCGATTATGTGATCGTCTCGCGCGTCTACGATCCCGGGCGCGCCGCCGAGATGGGCAGCGTTCTGGACATTGAAAAATTAATTGAAGATATCGCGGTCGGCGGCAAACCCGCGTTCGCGATCACTGACGTCAACGAAATTGTTGCGGCTCTGAAGAACGAACTTCGCTCTGGCGATGTTGTCGCCATCATGTCCAACGGCGCCTTTGGCGGCATTCACGAAAAACTGCTGACAGCGCTGGCCTCATAGCGTTAGAATGCGCTTCAACTGACTGCATTTGACTGCGGCTGATTCCCCTCAGGTCTGGGGATTTTTCGCGATTCTGTGAACCCGAAACGGCAGTCTTCCCCGACAGTTGCTCTTTCCAGGAGGAGGCACGTTGATTGCCCTCCGTCGACTAAACGAAATACGTGGAGGTCTGTAGTAATGAACCAAGCTTTAAAGACCGAGTCGCACCGCCTGTTTCGAAAATTCTTGTTTGCCCGTCAGATTGTCTGGCCCGCGCCGTCGGTACCGCGGCTGCTTCTCCTGCTGGTGACCTTAATCAGCATTACGCCGCTCGTTGCCGCGCAAACAGTGAAATTCAAGACACCCACTACTTATCCTGCTGGTTCTCCAAGTTGGATTGCTGCCGGGGATCTCAACGGCGACGGCAACACGGATGTCATCGCCACCGACCAAACACACAACGCCATAGTCGTGTTGCTCGGAAAGGGCGACGGAACTTTGCAACCGGCCACGACTTATCACCTGACGGCCGCTCCATACCGCTTCATCTCGGGCGACTTCAATCGCGATGGCAACCTGGACGTGATCGTAAGCTTCCCGAACCCCCCAAACGGTACCTTTAGTGTTTTGTTTGGTAAGGGCGACGGAACATTTCAGACACCCGTAAATTACACCTTCAATACGAGCCAGCTGCGGGCCGCCGATTTTAATGGCGATGGATACCCGGACCTTGCGATTTTGGGAGCCGGGATTCAAATACTCCTCAACAATGGCGATGGAACTTTTCGGACTATTGGCAGTTACAGTTTTCAATCGCCACGCGTACTGGCAACTGCCGATCTGAATGGCGACGGCAAGATCGACCTAATCGAGGTGAGCACTATCCAGAGTGGGACTAAAATTGTTAATACCGTGAGCGTTCTACTCGGAAAAGGCGACGGCACGTTCCAACCACAAATCGATTCAGACGCCAGCACAGTGGAAGCCAGTACTGGGCCCTATAGTATTGTAGTCGCAGATTTCGATCGCGACGGCAAGCTGGACCTCGCCCTGAGCGATGAAACCCTGAAGATTCTGAAAGGCAACGGAGACGGAACCTTCAAACCGCCCAGCGTGCATTTCCGCCTGGGCAACACTTCTACGGAGTTGAAACCGGGCGACTTTAACGGCGACGGCAAGATCGATTTAGTAACCACTGGAGTCTTTGGCACCGGCGCGCTCCAGCTCTTGTTGGGAAATGGCGATGGCACCTTCCTCGATGCCGGTAATCAGATAGGCGGCGCCAACGGTAGCAGCACTTCAGTCGCAGTCGCCGATCTCAATGGCGATACGCGGCCTGACCTGTTGTCCAACTTCGGCGGTGGATTGACAGTCGCGTTGGTTAACGCCACACCCGGCAACGTCGACAACACCGATTATTTTGTACACCAGCAATACCAGGATTTTCTGGATCGCGAGCCCGACGCCAACGGCTTCGGGTTTTGGACGAACGAAATAGTGTCATGTGGCGCCGACGCCGTTTGTCAGCAAACAAAACGAATCAATGTCTCAGCCGCATTTTATCTCTCAATTGAGTTTCAGCAGACAGCCTATCTGGTCGAACGGCTCT
>DASQYL010000071.1:0-21973 GCA_035639235.1 Pyrinomonadaceae bacterium
CAAGCATCGTTAAGGCAATAGTTTATTGACGTTTCACTTGATCGAACGTGCACTGCTCCGGCTTTTTATCCGGACGCCAGCGCAGGAACTTTGTCCCGTGACGAAAGCGGCCGCCGGTGAAGTGATCGTACTGGACTTCAATCACTAATTTTGGCGCGAGAGGTTTCCATTCGGCCGATCGTTCGGTGGCCCAGCGGCTGGGACCGCCGGGCGCGTTGCCGGTGAAACCAGGCGGCTCGATTAGTTTTTCCAGCTTCTTCGTCAACGCTGGCTTCTCATCTGATTTGAAGCTTGACGTGAAGCCGACGTGATGCAGCAAACCTGATTCATCGTATAAACCAAGCAGCATGGAACCAATTAGCTTGCCTTCTGACGCGTATCGAAATCCGCCGACGACACAGTCAGCCGTGCGCAGCCGCTTCACTTTCACCATGCCATGGCGATTGCCGCTCTGATAAGTCATGTCGATGCGCTTCGCAATGACTCCGTCGAGATCGACGCCCGCGCCTGCCAGCCAATGCTTCGCGATTTTCAAATCATCGGTGCAAGGCGATAGCTCGATGGATTTATTCTTGGGGAGATGTTTTTTCGCGAACGCGTCGAGTTTCTTTCTTCTGGTCTTGAGCGATTCACCAACGATCGATTTGTTACGATCATCGACCAGCAGATCGAAAACAATGAGTTTCGCGGGTGTCTCCTGCGACAATTTCTTGATACGCGAGGCGGCCGGATGAATTCGCATCAGCAAATCGTCGAACGAGAATTTTCCTTTCACCGGCACGACGATCTCGCCATCGATCACAAATTGCTTCGCTTTCAATTTTAATAGCGCATCGACGACTTCGGGAAAGTAACGCGCGAGCGGCTGACCGCTTTTCGATTGCAGATCGATATGAGCGCCATCGCGAAAGGCAAGGCAACGAAAGCCATCCCACTTCGGTTCGTATTGCCAGTTGTCACCGGCAGGAAGCTTCTCGACAGACTTCGCTTCCATCGGCAGGTAAGGTTGTTTGAGTGGCAGTGTCATGAATTCTTTCTCCCTTCTACCGTTGGGAGAAGGGCCGGGGATGAGGGCCTAACTGAGTGAAGACTGATCCTCGTTTTCTCCATCCGGCTCTGCAAACTTTGCAGAGCCGGATGGAGAGTTAATAAAGACGCGGAGATGGTCACATAAGCCCTCACCCAACCCTCTCCCAGTGGGAGAGGGCTTGAAACGCGCTACTTCAAATAAGGTTTCAAATCAAACCGCTTCTTCTTATCCAGCAGAGGCTTCCACAGATCGCCGGTCTTCTCAATTCTCTTGCGCACATTATCGAGCCGGAAATCGTCAATCCTGATTCCCTTTTCGATCTCTTTCCAGGTCACCGGCGTCGACACGCAAGCTTTCGGTGTCGGCCTCACGGAATAAATCGAAGCGAGTGTCCTTCCCCACGCGTTCTGATTGTAATCGACGAGCACGCGTCCCTTCGGACGCTTCGCCACTTTGTAGATGGCAGTGATTAATTTCGGATTCGCCGCGGCGAGCACGTGAGCGATCTCTTTTGCAATGGTCCAAACCTGTTTCTGCGTTGGCCCACGAACGATCGGCACGTAGATGTGAACCCCTTTCGAACCTGTGGTCTTCGGATAAGACGGCATACCCAAAGACTCGAGTGCTTTCCGCACCACGAGCGCAGTTTCTAAAACATTCTCCCACGTCGCGCCTGGCACTGGATCGAGATCGAAGTGCAGATAGTCAGGCCGGTCCACGTCATCACAACGCGCGTACCATTGATTAAGATCGATACAACCCAAGTTAATTACCCACAAGAGCGCCGGCAAATCCTGGATGATCGGAAAATCGATTATGTTTCCCGAACCGTGTTCGATCGAACACAACTCGATCCATGCCGGCCGTGGGCTGGGCGCACGCTTCATAAAAAAGAATTCGCCCGCCGCGCCGTTTGGATAACGCTTCATGACCATCGCGCGATCCTGCAGATGCGGCAAGAGTACCGGCGACACGTCGGCATAGTATTGAATCAGATCTCGCTTGGTGATTTTCAGCTCCGGCCAAAACAGCTTCTTGAGATTCGTCAGCTTGACTTCGCGACCAGGGAGACGCAACTCCAGTTGCTCCGCATCTTTTGGAATCTCGACGCGACGTTTCACTGCACGCGCACGAGGTGTGGACGTATGTTTGGCCGGATGATAATCGCGATGTGCTTTGATCGGACGCATTCAGCCACAGATTTGCACAGATGAGCACAGATCAGAAGCTGTGAATTGAGTTTTCTTCTTTATCTGTGTAAATCCGTGTAATCTGTGGCTGGTCTCCTCCTTTTTCTGACTTAACACAGTGTCTCACCTGTGATACACTGGGCGTCACCTTTTATGAAAGTGCTTGAATCATTTCATCCGGCCGTCCGCGATTGGTTCCTGAAGCAGTTCTCTGTGCCGACTGAATCGCAGGCCGAAGCGTGGCCGGCGATCAAAGCAGGCAAGCACGCACTGATTGCTGCGCCAACCGGATCGGGGAAAACGCTCGCCGCTTTTCTTTCGGCGATAGACGATCTGGTTTGGAAGGCGACGCGCGGTGAATTGGCTGATGAAACGCATGTTGTTTACGTCTCACCGCTGAAGGCGCTCAGCAACGACATCAAGATCAATTTGGAAGCGCCGCTCCGAGGCATTCAACAAAACCTGGAGGCGAGCGGCATCACTGGGATTGAGATTCGCACGCTGGTGCGCACGGGCGATACGCCCGCGAAGGAGCGCGCGGCGATGACGAAGAAGCCGCCGCACATCATCGTCACCACTCCTGAATCCCTCTACATTCTGCTGACGAGCGACGGCGGGCGAAGAATGTTGAGCACCGTGCGCACGCTGATCGTCGATGAAATTCACGCGATGGTCGACGATAAGCGGGGATCGCATCTTTCGTTGTCGATTGAAAGACTAACGTCGCTTATTGCGACTCATCAGAAATCTGAAATTTCAGATTCAAAATGTCAAATTCAAAAGCTGGTTCGCATCGGCCTATCCGCAACACAAAAACCTATCGAAGAAGTCGCGCGCTTTCTGGTCGGTAGAGCGAACATCGATGCGCAGGGAAAACCAGACTGCACGATCATCGACAGCGGTCACACGCGCAGGCTCGATTTAGCACTCGAGATTCCGAATTCGCCGCTCGAATCGTTAATGTCGAACGAGGTTTGGGAAGAGATCTACGACCGCATTGCTACTTTGATTCGACAACACCAGACCACGCTGGTGTTTGTCAACACGCGCCGCATGGCCGAGCGTGTCGCGCGGCATCTCGGCGAGCGGCTGGGTGATGACAACGTCACGGCGCATCACGGGAGCCTCGCGCGTGAAATCAGATTGGCTGCGGAGCAACGCTTGAAATCGGGTGAGTTGAGCGCATTGGTGGCGACCGCTTCGCTGGAATTGGGAATTGATATTGGCGCCGTCGATCTGGTTATTCAAATCGGATCGACGCGGGCCATTTCAACTTTGCTTCAACGCATTGGCCGCTCAAATCACACGGTCAGCGGGTTTCCGAAAGGCCGCATCATTCCCCTGTCGCGCGATGAATTGATCGAATGCGTGGCGCTCATCGATTCAGTGCGGCGCGGTGAACTGGATCACTTAACTATTCCGGAACAGCCGCTCGACATTCTCGCGCAGCAAATCGTCGCGACAGTTGCGCCGGAAGAATGGACTGAAGACGCGCTTTTCGAAATGGTCCGCCGTGCGTATCCGTTTCGAAATTTGAAACGCGAAAAATTCGATGAAGTCGTGCGCATGCTGTCCGAAGGATTTACCACGCGACGCGGACGGCGCGGAACTTATCTGCATCACGACGCGGTGAATCATCGCATTCGCGGACGGCGCGGCGCGCGACTGTCGGCGATAACCAACGGCGGCGCGATCCCGGACACGTCTGATTACCGCGTGATTCTCGAGCCGTCGGAAACCTTTGTCGGCACACTCAACGAAGACTTCGCGATTGAGAGTCTCGCCGGCGACATCTTTCAACTGGGCAATGCTTCTTACGAAATCAAGCGCGTAGGCGCAGGCGAAGTGCGCGTACTCGACGCGCACGGGCAACCGCCTTCGATTCCATTTTGGCTGGGCGAAGCGCCGGGCCGTTCGGAAGAGTTGTCGCAGTCGGTCTCGAGATTGCGAAAAGAAATCGCAGAGCGCCTTGAAGCAGAACTCGGAGCGGTAGCGAGGGGATCAAGTGATTCCATCACAGACGACCCTAATCCGGTAGCTATCCTGACTAATCGGGATTCTGACACTAACGTCGCGACCGGGCCCGCGATGAACTGGTTGGTTGATGAAGTTGGAATTTCGCAAGACGCTGCGCGACAGATCGTCGAGTATCTCGCGCTCACGAAGATCGCTCTCGGCGCCATGCCGACACAGGAGGACATCGTCGTTGAACGTTTCTTTGATGAAAACGGCAGCACGCATGTCGTGATTCACGCACCGTTTGGCAGTCGCTTGAATCGGGCCTGGGGATTAGCATTACGCAAGCGCTTCTGTCGAGCATTCAATTTTGAACTGCAAGCTGCGGCCACGGAAGACTCGATCGTGCTCTCGCTTGGTCCAACTCACAGCTTTCCGCTCGAGACGATTTTTTCTTACCTCAATTCGAAATCAGTCTGCGACGTTCTGACTCAGGCGCTACTAAATGCGCCGATGTTCAATATCCGTTGGCGCTGGAACGCGACGCGCGCGCTGGCGATTCCGCGCTGGCGCAGCGGCGGTAAGGTCGCGCCACAATTGCAACGGATGGCCGCGGAGGATCTGCTCGCTTTGGTCTTTCCCGATCAGCTTGCGTGCGCCGAGAACCTCACTGGTCCAATCGAGGTGCCGGCACATCCGCTCGTCGAACAAACTGTGCGCGATTGTTTGGAAGAAGCGATGGACTTGCGCGGACTGGAAGAGTTGCTGCGATCGATCGAACGGGGCGAGCGCAATCTAATCGCCCGCGAGATGAATGAGCCGTCGCCGCTCGCCCAGGAGATTTTGACTGCGAAGCCTTATGCGTTTCTCGATGATGCGCCGGCGGAAGAGCGACGCACGCTGGCGGTGATGAATCGCCGCTTTCTCGACGCTGAGACTGCTGCGGATCTGGGCAAGCTCGATCAAGCGGCAATCGATCGTGTACGCGAAGAGGCCTGGCCGCAAGCTGAGAATGCTGACGAGTTACACGATGCGCTGATGCAACTTGGATTTATTAAGCAAGCCGAAGGTGAACGACGCGGTTGGCGGGAATTGCTCGACCAATTGACAAGCGAACGACGGGCAACGGAATTCGTGTCAGAACCCGGAGCGATAGCGACGGGATCAAGGTCGTCCACCACGGAATCAATCGATCCGGTCGCTACCGCTCGCGGTTCTGACACTTTTTGGGTGGCCGCGGAACGACTCAATCAACTGCGCGCGATTCATCCAAATGCGGCGTTGACTCCCGCAATTGATCCTCCAGAGCCTTACGCCAGCGAATCTTGGAACTTTGACAATGCGCTCGTCGAAATTCTGCGCGGCAGGTTAGAAGGCCTTGGTCCAATCACGGTCAATGAACTCGCCAAATCATTTTCGCTTCCCACTAATCAGATCGAAATCGGTCTCGCGAAACTCGAAAGCGAAGGCTTTGCCATGCAGGGGCAATTTACTCCAACGCAAAGCACCGGCAGGGATGCCGGTGAACCGCGGGCCGGGATGCCTGCGCTCCAGCCCGCGCTCCAGGAGTGGTGCTCGCGTCGCCTGCTCGCGCGCATTCATCGTTACACTTTGAATCGGTTGCGAAAGGAGATCGAACCGGTCTCAGCGGCTGATTTCATGCGTTTTCTTTTTGTTTGGCAGAAAGTTGCGCCAGAGCACAAGGTTGAAGGCGCCACCAGCGTCGCGGCGATTCTCGACCAGCTCGAAGGCTTCGAAGCGCCGGCCGGTTCATGGGAATCGGAAATACTTCCAGCGAGAATTGCCGATTACGATCCAGCGTGGCTCGATGCACTCTGTGCTTCCGGAAGATTGACGTGGCTGCGCTTGTCACCACCAAAACTGTCGACCGACAAAGTCAGCACCTCATCGCCAGTGCGCAGCACGCCGATGGTTTTGCTTAATCGCAAGAACGTTCAGACATGGAACCGCGCATTTCCGTCAAATGAAACCGGCGCGCAACTCAGCACGAACACCCAAACGGTTTACGATTATCTCAAAGAACACGGCGCTTCATTTTTTGTCGACATCGTTTCGGGAACGGATTTGTTGGCGAGCATGGTTGAAGAGGCATTGGGTGAACTCGTCTTCCGTGGAATGGTAACGGCCGATAGTTTCACCGGACTGCGCGCGTTGCTGACGCCTTTGAGCAAGACGACGAATCGCGCAGTCGAGAAGCGTCGACGCCGAAACAAAAACGTGTACAGCATGGACGAAGCTGGAAGATGGGTTCGTCTGGGTACGCACGCCTCTGGCGTGGAGTCTTCCGGAGAGATGCGTAGCGAAGCTGATCGCGAAGTGTTGGAAACGATCGCACTAAAGTTACTTCAGCGCTATGGCGTAGTCTTCAGGAAAATTCTGGATCGCGAATCGATCACCGTTCCTTGGCGCGATCTGCTGCGAGTGCTCCGCCGTCTGGAAACTCGCGGCGAGATTCGCGGTGGCCGTTTCATCGGCGGATTTTCCGGAGAGCAATTCGCAACACCCGAAGCCGTTCAGCTTTTGCGATCGATTCGGCGCGCCCCAGCCGACGGTACACTGATTTCGATTAGCGCAGCCGATCCGCTGAACATGCTGGGCATCCTTCTGCCCACCGGGCGACTGGCGCCGTCGTCATCGAATCGCGTTTTGTATCGCGATGGTGTGCCAATCGCTGTGATCGAAGCAAAGCAAATTCGCTTACTCGTTGAAATGTCGCCGGCCGAGCAATGGCAAGCGCGGCAGGCACTATTACGTCGTCACGTGCCACCGAAGGTGCGCGCGTATCTGAATCAAACCGGGCGCACGGTTTCACCGCCACAAGTCTCGACGCTTACGCACTAAGAGGTTAAGCCACCGGCAAAAACACAAATTTTCAGAGATAAGCCCGAATCTCTGTGTAGCTGTCAGCGTTGTCTGTTTCGATCCGGGTTCGTCCGTGGCTTGGCCCAGCGGCATTGTGATTGCGGTTTCACTCGCGAATAACTCTATTTCAAATGAATGGTGGATCGTTCGCGGACACTCGCGCTAATTGTGTTCGCGCACGTTACATCTGAAAGCGAGGAGGCAAGGAATGCCACATAAAGGAAACAGCAAACGAGAATTGATCGATACGGGACGCGACAAGCGTTTTGTCCGACGAGACGATAAAGGGCGGTTTGATGACGTCGTTGACGTCGGTAAGTCACTCGCTGCCGACCGTAGGCAACATTCGAAGAAGGTCGTGCCGCCGGGCCAGGGTGATCGAGGCGATCAAAAGAAGCGCGGCCACTAAGATCACCGACCTGATTTCAGCGAAGGGATCGGATTATCTCATATTTGACCCATCTGTTACCGCAGATGGTACTGACTGGTTTATGCGGCCTGGCCCAAGTCGCGCACGAGTTGCATTCTTGGTGGCACCCGGACCGAAATATCTGCGTCGGAAATAATTCCCACCAAGCGCCCGGAATAGTCGACCACGGGCACGCGCCGGATTTGATGTTCTTCCATCGCCATCATGGCAGTGATGACGTCATCATCGTCACGACACGCGACCACAATCGAAGTCATCACGTCATAGACGCTGGTGCGCATGGCGTCGCGCGACTCGCCGACAACCTTAAAAGCCAGGTCGCGGTCGGTAATGACGCCGACCAATTCCTTCCGCAACTCATCCGTTATCACCGGGATTGAGCCGACGCGTTCCCGCCGCATCATGCGCGCCGCCTGTCCAACATTGTCATCCGGTAAACAGGAGATAGGATTTTCAATCATAACCTCTCGGCATTTCATGTTCGTCTCCTTCGCAGATAAAGAGTCAAACGCCGCGCTCCGGTTTGCGGCGAAACCGTTGTCAATTGGGGGTTGATAAAGTGGGTCCGGGACAATAAAAGCAGGACGTGATTCTCCCCTGATTGAATCAACGCCCTGCTTCTTCCCTTGCTGTCGGGATCGTGTTGATGCCGACTCTACGCACGTTGTTGAAGTGAATCTGTCCAGTTCCGTACTCATGATTAAGATGGGACACAAACGTCAAGGTTTAGACAATATTGCTTTTCGTCAGGGTTACGAAACTTAACCTTAAGTCCTCAGGAAAATAGAAGCAGTCACGTACGATTTTCGGGCGCGCACATGGGCCGGTCGTATGAATCTGCCACTCGAAAGATATCCCCAGCCCGCGAAGTATCTGGCACGTTCCTTATGAGCAAAGTCTGCGCCATTAAAAATCCGATTGGCACGCCAATCGCCGAAATCGATTGCGCTTTCGCTAATGGCAAAACTCGAAGACAAAATAAAGTTGGCGCTGGACGAGAGCCGCATGCTCGTGCTCGGGACGCAGGTTCTTTTGGGATTTCAATTTCGGTCGACGTTCGAACCGACGTTCGTACAACTACCCAAGTCGTCACAGTTCTTGAAAATGATCGGTCTGATGATTCTGTTAATTGCCATCACACTCATCATGGCGCCTGGTTCGTATCATCGGATAGTCCGCGCCGGCAGTGACGGCGAAGACGTACATCAATTCGCGACAACGATGATGGACGTTGCGCTGATCCCGTTTCTCCTCGCGTTCGCTCTCGAGCTCTATACGGCGACGGGACGAATTGTCGGAACTACCGGCGGCGTGGTGATGGGATCGCTCGTTGGCATCACTTGTCTTTTCTTTTGGTATGGATTCGGTTGGCTGTCGCGGTCGAAGAAAAGCCGGAAAAACGAAAAACCGCAAAGCTCCCTAACGCCATTAAAGACAAGAATCGATCAAGCCCTCACGGAAGCACGTGTGGTCTTGCCGGGCGCACAGACATTGCTCGGATTTCAACTTATCACGATGTTCATGGCGGGATTCGACCAACTGCCGAATTCGTCGAAATTTATTCACATGATAAGTCTGGCGTTTGTTGCGCTGACGACGATCTTGCTAATGACCCCGGCTGCTTATCACCGCATCGCTGAACGCGGCGAAGACACCCAACGCATGCACGGAGTCGCGAGTGTTTTTCTGATGGGCGCGATGATTACGCTGCCTTTGGGAATTTGCGGCGATGTTTACGTCGTTGTCGATAAGGTTACTGCTTCAGCCCCCTGGTCCGTCGGCTGCGCCACGCTCGCGCTGGCTTTCTTTTACGGCACATGGTTTGGATACACGAGTTACCGACGATCGAAAATCGAACGAGCTCCCAATGATTCGCATTAAAGGTCTATGGAGGAATGAACGATGCCAAGAGGTGACAAAGACAAATACACCGACAAAGAAAAACGGCAGGCGCGGCACATCGAAGAGGGCTATGAGAAACGTGGCGTCTCTGAAAACGAAGCCGAACGCCGCGCGTGGGCCACGGTAAACGCAGTCCATCATGGCGGCGAGAAGCCGGGCGGCGGCGGATACGGCAAAGGTGAGAACCACGAACCGATGCGAAAAGGCGGACGGAAATAGCCGTGCGCAAAGGGCGCTAGAGTACCGACTTCAGTCGGGTAGTTTCGCGGATCGATCAACCTCCCAAGTAAGTTGGCACTCTAACGCCACCATCCCCGGCATTATCGTTGCGTCATCACCTCACGGATCGTGTGAGTGGCGTTCGATTAGTTAACGACCGTTTTGCGAGTAGTAGCAAAGTGGAACAAGTCCTCATCGCAAAATCCCCTGGGTAAAGGAAGGACACATGTGGCGAAAAGCTTTAGACTTCGCGGCGCCGATAATTGTGGTGACGCCGCTTTTGATATTAGCCTGCTCATCCGCCAGGGACAGCAACAAGTTCGCGACGGCGGCGGCGCAGGGCGGCATGGCCGAGGTTGAGTTGGGCCGTCTGGCGACGCAACGCGCGGGCGATGCATCAGTGCGCGAGTTTGGCGCTCGCATGGTCGCCGATCATTCGCGCGCCAACACGGAACTGAAATCGGTGGCTGCGCAGAAAGGCATTCAATTGCCGAATGACATGAACTCGGAACAGAAGTCCGAAATGGACAAGCTTTCAAAAATGTCGGGTGCAGATTTCGACAAAGAGTACATGTCGACGATGGTCAAAGATCACAAAGACGACGTGAAAGACTTCGAGACCCAATCGCAAAATGGTAACGACCCGGACATCAAGGCGTTCGCCGGCAAGACGTTACCAACGTTGCAGCAGCATCTGCAGATGGCCCAACAGACGGCGCAAAAAGTCGGAGCGCAATAACGATTTGCAATGGCAAATGGCGTGGGCTGTAAAATCAGCCCTCGACCGCGGCCCGTCTTTGAGATACACTCCCACCCATGAAACGCTCAGGCGTCGCCGACCTACCATTGCACGCCGGCCGCGTGCCCGAATGGCTGGCGCAGCGGATGACGCAACTCGGTGCTTCAATCACGGAAGCGATCGTCCTCGACTACGGAACATCGTCGTTCCTGTCACGGCTTAGCGATCCTTTTTGGTTTCAGGCGCTCGGCGCAGTGATGGGTATGGACTGGCATTCGTCGGGCATTACGACCTCGGTCATGGGTGCGTTGAAGCGGGGCCTCGCCGCAAAATCCGACGAACTTGGAATTTATATTTGCGGAGGACGCGGCAAATTTTCGCGCAACACTCCAAACGAACTGCGGGCAATCTCTCATCGTCACGGTTTCGACGGTGAGGCGCTCGTGCGTACCAGTCGCCTCACTGCGCGCATAGATAACAACGCGATAGCCGACGGATTTCAAATCTATCTTCATAGCTTCGTGCTCGCGCGAAACGGCGAATGGGCCGTCGTGCAGCAGGGCCTGAACGATCAGACTGGCATGGCGCGGCGATATCATTGGCATTCGGCGACCGTAAGGGATTTTGTCGCCGAACCGCACAGTGGCATTGTCGGCGCGCACCAGGGGTTGATCATGAATCTCGTCGATGCGCAGGCGAAGCCCGCTCAAACTGCGATGCTCGATATCGTCCATGAACATCCGGATAAGACTTTACGCGAAGCAACTGCGGTGGCACGTCACACGCGCTCACAAGCTGAGAAGCCGCTGCCGGCGATGTCACGATTCACCCGTTACTTGCGCATGCCCGGGCACCACGATGTACGTTCAGGTGATGTCGATTTGAAAAGACTCGGGGCGGTATTGGCGATTGCCTATGAACGCGATCTGCACGACTTCGCCGAGTTGCTGCTCACCGAGAAGCTTGGACCACGCACGCTCCAATCTCTGGCGCTGGTCGCGGAAGTTATTCACGGAACATCCGTGCGCTTCAACGATCCTGCGCGTTTTTCATTTGCACATGGCGGCAAAGACGGCCATCCGTTTCCGGTTCCACTTAAGACTTACGCCGAGTCATTGAACTTTCTACGCAACGTGTTGGATCAGGCAAAGCCGGTCAGCGGGGCACCCGGCGATCGCGATCCGGTCCAATTCGGCCGCGAAAAGCTCGAAGCTCTTCGTCGTCTGAATCGTTTCGCGCGTAGTGTTGAAGATCGACTGGGACCGCACCCTGATTTCGATGCTGTAGTCACTTATGAACGTAAGATTTCTCCTGCTCTTGGTGGCCGTACCGTGATGGACGACAGGCCGCGACGCAATTTCTTCGTAGGCAGAACTGGTCAGCGTTCGCTATTCTGATCGGTTTTTGCGGCGGCTTGATGCCGCTTTTTTAAATCGACTCGTGGGGATGTTCATGAGAAAGCGGCGTCAAGCCGCCGCACTCCAAGACTTCTGCAAGCCCAATATTTTCGATTAAGCTTGGTTCGACGTGCCTGAGCTTCCGGACATCACGGTTTATATCGAAGCGTTGGAACCGCGAGTCATCCGCCACACGCTCGACCGTATTCAACTGAATTCACCATTTCTGTTGAGGACCGCCGCACCTGCGATCAATTCAATCGAAGGACAATCAGTCATAACCTTGCGTCGTTTGGGTAAACGAATCTGCTTTGGGTTCAAAGATGAATTATGGCTGGTGCTGCATTTGATGATCGCGGGGCGACTTCATTGGAAGGGGCTTAAGAACTCAATCGGAGCGCCCGAAACTGCGTCGAGATCCAAGAACCATTTGGCGTCATTTCAATTCGACAACGGATTGCTGACGTTGACTGAAGCCGGCACGCAACGCCGCGCTTCGCTTCATCTCGTGAAAGGCGAAGACAGCCTGCGTGCGCTCGACCGCGGCGGTATTGAATTATTTCAGCAGTCCGATAAGCAGCGGCGCATGAACGCCGGTCTTGGCAAGTTCATCGATCTCGATTCATTCGCCCGCGTGCTTCGTTCTGAAAATCACACGCTCAAACGCGCGCTCACCGATCCGCGTCTCTTCAGCGGCATTGGCAACGCGTACTCGGATGAAATTTTATGGAACGCGCAGCTTTCGCCAATTAGGCTGACGCAAAAGATGAGTGACGATGAAGTGCAGAGGCTTCATAATGCGACGCGCGAAACTCTCGTCGATTGGGTCGAACGACTGCGCGCCGAGGCGAACGGCAAATTCCCCGAAAAAGTAACGGCTTTTCGCAAAGACATGGCGACGCATGGACGCTACAAAGAGCCGTGCCCGCGTTGCGGCGCGAAGATTCAACGGATACGTTACGCGACGAACGAAACGAACTATTGCCCGAATTGTCAGACCGCCGGGAAGTTGCTGGCCGATCGCGCGCTCTCGCGTTTGCTGCGCGAGGATTGGCCGAAGAATGTGGATGAGTTGGTGTGAGTTAGATCAACTAAATCGCGCGAGACATGAGAACGCCCGTGTCAGAACCCGGAGTGGTAACGACGGGATCCAGGTCATCATTGACAGGCCAATCGCTCCGGTCGCTACCGCTCCTGGTTCTGACACCTCAAGCTTCCGTTGTATTTGAAACAATGCGTTTGTCCCGCGCGTAAAGACTGTTCGTCATTATCGAGAATCAGATCGCAAGGAGAGCGAATCGAATGTCTACCAGCAGAAGAAGGTTTCTCAAACTCTCAGCCCTGGCCGGCGGTAGTGTCGGCGTCGGCCTAATTCCCGTCCTCTCTGCCCTGGGCCATTCATCCGGAACGATAGGCAATGCGCCTAAGCCTTTGAACATTCTGATTCTGGGCGGCACCGGTTTCACTGGTCCATTCCAGGTCAAGTACGCTCTCGATCGCGGACACAAAGTCACCGTCTTCAATCGCGGCAAGACACATCCGGGCGAATTGGACCAACGAGCCGAGCAGTTGATCGGCGATCGCAACGGTCAACTCGATGCGCTCAAAGGCCGCAAGTGGGATGTATGCATCGACATTCCCACCACGCTCCCGGTTTGGGTGCGCGATGCGGCGCAGATTCTCCAGGGCAATGTGCAACGTTACGTTTTCATCTCCACGATTTCAGTATTCTCAGATGTGAGCAAGCCGAATATGGATGAGAATGGCCCACTCGCCGAATACCAGGGCACCGACCCGATGAAAGAAACGCAACAGACCCTGGCCGCTTCCAACTACGGTCTGTATGGTCCGTTGAAAGCTCTCTCGGAAAAGGAAGCGGAGAAATGGTTTCCTGGCAAAGCTCTGATCGTTCGTCCAGGATTGATCGTTGGCCCAGGCGACGAATCAGATCGATTTACGTATTGGCCGGTTAGGATCGAAAAAGGCGGCGAGGTCCTCGCGCCCGGCACGCCGAACGATCCGGTGCAGTTCATCGACGCGCGCGACCTGGCTGAATGGGTCATTCGCATGGTCGAGCAAGGCAGCGCCGGCATATTCAACGCCACTGGCCCCAATTACAAACTGACGATGGGCAAGATGCTCAATGACATCAAAGCCGCTGAGAAATCAAACGCGAACTTCACCTGGGCCGATGCCGATTTTCTAAAGGCGCAGAAGGTCCACGCGTGGTCGGACATGCCGACATGGGTGCCGCCGAAGGGTGATGAAATCGGCTTCTCGCAAATCAATTGTCAGAAAGCGATCGGCAAAGGTCTTACGTTTCGATCGATTGGCGATACCACCAAAGCCACGCTGGAGTGGTTTCATAAACAGAAACCTGAACGACAAGCAAAGCTGCGCGCGGGTCTGACCGCTGAACGCGAAACCGCTGTGCTCGCCGCCTGGCATGCGCAACAGAAACCTGGTGATTGATTTCAACCCATTCCTCAGTTCGTTTGAGGCGGGCAGTAGCCCGCCTCTAAACAATCAACAACCTTGACTCTTATCGGCGGGCTGTCTAATCTCCGCGCGAAACCCCTGGAGGCATGATGTTTTCATTTCGCACACAACTTTCTAAAGACACGGTTCGAGTCCTTCTTTTAATCTCGGTGACAGTCTTGGCTGTTTCCGGTTCGGTTCACGGACAAACTGCGCCGGCTATCGACGTCAATCAAAAGCTTGCCGGGTTTGATGCGTTCATGGAGAAGACTTTGAAGGATTGGAATGCGCCCGGCATCGGTGTCGGCATCGTCATCGGCGACAAGCTGGTGTTCGCGAAAGGCTACGGGTATGCCGATTACGAAAAGAAGCGGCCGCTGACGGCGCAGACAATGTTCACGATTGCTTCGAACACGAAGCTCTTTACGGCAGTTTCCGCAGGGATGTTGGTTGAAGAAGGAAAGTTGACTTGGGACCGGCCTATCAAGGAATCAGTACCGACGATCGAATTTTATAACAGCTATTTGAATAACACGATCACTCTGCGCGACATGTTGTCGCATCGCACCGGCATCACCCGCCACGATTCGATCTGGTATAAGTCCGATTACACGACCAAGGAGTTGTTTGAGCGTCTCAAGTATCTCGAGCCGAAAGAATCGCCGCGGCAAATTTTTCTCTACAACAACATGATGTACGCAGGCGCGGGCTATGTGATCGAGCTGCAATCGGGAAAGCCATGGGCCGAATTCGTGCGCGAGCGTATCCTGCAACCGCTCGGTATGACGCACACCGCGTTTACGATCGCGGACATGCTCAAGCAGCCGGACGTGGGTGTGCCCTTCACCGAGCGGCGTGATTCATTCGAGCTTTACAAGATTCCTTATTACGAAGATCAGCAAGGCGTGGCGCCCGCGGGCGCCATCATCTCGAACATCGAAGACATGTCGCATTGGCTCATCGCTCTGATGAACAACGGCACGTACCACGGCAAACAGGTGCTGCCGCCGAAAGCGTTGGCCGCCACGATGGAACCGGCAATCGCTTTGCCCAACACAAACGGGCAAACACGTGGCTGGTGGGAATCGATCAATCAAGCGTACGGCATGGGACGTTGGACGGCTTCGTATCGCGGACACTTGATTGCTTTTCACGGTGGCGACCTGCCGGGATTTCACTCGCAGGTTTCGTTCATGCCAAACGATCACATCGGCGTGATTGTGTTCGTGATCGGCAACCACACCGCGCCGCTCTACAACCCGATCAGTTACAACGTGTACGAGCGGCTGCTGGGAATGGAATTGACGCCGTGGACCGATCGTCTGCTCGACATTCGTTTGAAAGGCAAGAAGGCGAGTTCTGAAGCGCGATCGAAAGAAGGCTTTGGCCGTGTGCCTGATACGAAGCCGTCGCATGCGCTGGCAGATTACGTCGGCGAGTACGAGCATCCCGCGTATGGAATCTTGAAGATCACTATGAAGAGCGATCGGCTTCAATTCGATTTTCACAAGATGGTAATGCCGCTGACGCACTTTCACTACGATCGGTTCGATACGCCGAATGACGAAGAGAACGGGAAATGGTCGGTGAACTTCTCAACCAACCCGCAGGGCGATATCGACAAAGTAACGACGTCGCTCGACGAAGGCGAGGTTACATTTGTGCGCCGGCCACCAAAGTTGGACGAAGCGACCGCGGCACGTCTTGTCGGGAATTACGAGACGCCAACGGGCGGAAAATTCTCTGTGGTGTTGCGCCCCGGCTCGGGATTATTCATTGTGCAAACCGGCGCGCCGGATCAAACACTGCTTCCTTATAAGCCAATGAAATTTCATATCCCTGAATTCTCTGATGTCCTGATCGAGTTTGTTGAAGAGCAGGGTCAGATTACCGGAATACGGCAAATAACTCCGGCCGGCGTGTTTGTTTCGAAACGAAAGCCATAGCCGATGATTGCCGTCTCGATTCGCGGCGCGAATGCAACTGACGCCGAAGGTTTGGCTGAGTTGCGCTACGCCCTGCGCGCCGGCGGTGACGCGACCGAGTCCAAACCAGAGTTTGTGCGTCGCTGTCGTGAATGGATTGCGGCGCATCTGGCTGCTGACGGCCCCTGGCAGTGTTGGGTCGCCGAAGCTGACAATAAATTACTCGGCGCGATTTGGCTGCAGTGGATCGAAAAGATTCCGAACCCAAGGTCGGAAGCGGAACATCACGCCTACATCACAAATTTTTTCGTGCATGAGAGCACGCGCGGAAACGGAATAGGGACGCGCCTTTTAACGACGGCGATTGACTGGTGTCGCGATCGAGACGTACACGAAATCATCCTGTGGCCCAGGCCACGGAGCCGCTCTTTATACGAGCGTCACGGGTTCGTCGAGGCTTCTGATATTATGGCACTCATCATCAACAAGGGTTTCGGTTGAAATCGAACTCACCATGAAAATCAAACGACTAACTCCAATACTGAATGTTTCGAACATCGTCGAGAGCTTTGAGTGGTTTACGAAGCTTGGCTGGGAAAAGGGTTGGGACTGGTCGTCAGAAGAAGGTGAATCACCGACGTTCGGCGGCGTGTGCAACGGCAAGGTCGAAATTTTCCTTTGTCAGGGAGCACAGGGTTCGCGGGGCGGATCAGATCCAAAATTTGTCGGCGACGATGAGACCGGCGGCGTGTGGATGAGTTGGTGGCTCGAATCGCCGTCAGCCGTCGACGAAGCGTACCACACCGCGATAAAGCACGGCTTGATTGTAACGATGCCGCCAACGGACGAACCGTGGAATGTGCGCGAGTTTCATCTGCGCCATCCCGACGGCCACACCTTTCGGGTGAGCGCCGGGCTCGAAGAAGATTGAGGTCCGCTCGACAAACGTTTTTATGCAGCGACCGGCGCTACGAACCATCGCTAGCTTTCTCACCATCGTCTGCTTCGCAACGATCAGCTTCGGGATTCCCTGTCCGCAAAACAACGGCGAACAGCCACGATGGGTAACGCTGCGCATCAATTCGCTGGTGCGCGCCGCTTACGCTGCTTATCAAAACGAGAAATCCGAAGCGTCTTACGCGCGAATTGTTAAGCAGTTTGACTCCGCAATTCGCCAGTGTCGCCTCAGCCAGGATTCCGATTTTACCGATCGTTATGGCAACCTGATCGAATATCTGCGTCTGCTGTCACTCGCGCAAACCGGCGACCACGAACTTGGCTTCGAAGTAACCGACAAAGAATATTTCGCCGAGACCGCGCCGTACGCGGCGATCCCGGATTTTCTGCTCGCGCCGCAATTTCTGAAAGCCGTGAGTCGCTTCGAGGGTCTAGCGCGCGCCAAAGCCATGCTGCGCGAGATGAATGCGCAGCGCGCGCCTGACGACCAGCTCATCTTTTTCAGTTACAGTTCGCGCCATCTCGGCACGCCAGATAATCGAAACAGCTTTCGGCGCTTGCTGATCGTCCTGCCGGGAAATAAGCAAAAGGATATTCCCGAGCAGTGGGTCCAATTTGGAATCGCGGACCCTGGGCGTCCTCACAGCGTGCGAAACATTTCAGTTGTGGCGATCCGTCCGGCAGCAAACAACACTAACAACATTTATTTCAAAGATTATTTCCGCACCTATCACCGCAACGGATCTATCAGCGTGAAAGGCCGTTGGGAGCTGGGCGAAGGTGATGACAACTGTGTATCGTGCCACAAGAGCGGGGTGCTACCGATTTTTCCCGTCGCCGGCAGCGTTAGCCGCAATGAAATGTCATTCGTCGATCAGGTCAACCAACGATTTATGAATTACCTGCCGGCGCGCTTCGACAAATATTTAGATGTGACGAAATTCGGCCCCGGCTTAGGTTCGAATAGATCGGACGCTCAGTTGTCGAGCGCTATCAAATCACACTCGGCCAGGTTGCGGACTTGCAGCGCATGTCATGAGCCCCAACAACTCAATCCGCTGAATTGGCCTATGGACCAGACGATTATCAGTTCGTTTGGAAAAGGTGGGCGCATGCCCGAAGGAGCCGTGCTAAGTGGTTATGAACGACAGCAATTGTACAATCAGTTGGTCCGCGATTATTTCGCAACCGACGACTCGCGTCCGGGTGTTCTGAAATCATGGCTAATGGACAGCGCGGAAGGGCGCTGATGCGAAACATCACTCTGCGGCTGATACTTGAAAAGCCCACCGCCGGTGTTGACTTCGCCGTGCAGAAAGGTCGCGGCGGTTCGTATGACACGGACCAAAAGCAAAGATCAGACGGCGGCGACCTCGTCTTCGAAGTTCCAGTCAATGTCAGAGCCGGCAAGAACGGCGAAGCGGATTTTTTTGGGCCGTACGTTCAGGGAGCGATCGGCGAACGGTTCTTCTACATCGACATCGGCACCTACGCCGGCCAGACAAATACCGAGTGGAGCCGGAGATTGAACGTTCCAATTTCCGGATCGATCCGTGACGTCGCCAGGCATGACGTTTTCGTCGCGGCTATCCCGGGAACTGGAAAAGACGGCAGTCCGAGTTGTGCCTATGAATGGCGCAAACGCGTGAATCCATCGTGGAGTTGGAAGCCGCACCAGCTATGAAAAAAGCAATATTCAAGAAAGCAGTGCCTTACAAGGACGACGCGCTGAATCTGCCCGTCGCGAACGTCGATGATGCGATTCCCTTTTACGAAACGACCTTCGATTTTCGCGTCGTCTCAAAGAGTGACGAGCCTCACAAACGCGCAATTCTCGCGCGCGACGAAATTCAAATCGGCCTGACTGAAAACGGTGGCGACCCGACGCAGGAAGGTTGTTATTTTGAGGTAGATGATGTCGATGCGGCTTTCGAAGAAATCAAAGAGAGCGGCACACAAGTGTCTGAGCCGAAGGTCCAGCAACAGGGCGAGTCAACCCTGAAAGCATTCTTCGTCATCGCGCCCGACGGTCTCTGTTACATGCTCGGTCAGCCCCAAGAGAGTTGATCAAAAACCGAATGGACCGCAGACAATTCGTCATCGGCGCTTTCGGTTTCACCGCGGCGCTACAACTTGTTTCGGCGTCTAGCTCGAACAGAACGCGAGTCGTCTTACTCGGCACCAAAGGCGGGCCAACTCTCAGCACCAACACGGGCCGCAGCAATTCATCGACCTTGTTGCTCATCAACGATGTTCCTTACGTCGTCGATTGCGGCTATGGAGTATCGCGGCAGTTGATCAATGCCGGGGTGATGCTCGACCGGCTGCGTCACATTTTCATCACACATCTTCATTCCGATCACGATTTGGAATACGGAACGTTGTTTTACAACGCCTGGCAATCAAAAAGGTCGCCGCGCGTCGATGCTTACGGGCCCGTTGGTCTTCAACGTATGACGCGCGAATTCCTCAACTACATGAAATTCGATATCGACACACGCGTTGTTGACGAAGGGTTACCGGATCCGCGCAAACTGATCAGGGTGCGCGAATTTGATCGCAACGGCGTCATCATGCAGAACGAGGATGTAAAGGTCAGCGCGCTACGCGTGCGCCACCCGCCAATCACGCAGTCGTATGCTTATCGCTTCGATACCAGGAATAGATCGATCGCGATTTCCGGCGACACCGCCTACGCACCGGAGCTGGCCGTTTTTGCGAAAGGCGTTGATGTGCTGATCCACGAAGCCATGTACCTGCCGGCGATCGAAAAACTGATCCAGCAGAATGGGGATTCAACGCGACTCCGTGAACATTTGCTGGCTGCACACACGTCAACCGAAGACGTTGGTCGCATTGCCGCGCAGGCCGGCATCGAGACTTTGGTGCTCACGCATCTGGTGCCGGGCGACGATCCGTCAATTACGGACGAGCAATGGTCGGAAGAAGTGCGCAAGCATTTCAACGGCAAGATAATTGTGGGGCGAGATTTGATAGAGATTTGAAAACTCACGGTGAGCCGCGGCTATTATCGGTGAAGTAACTCTCGCTATGTCTTGCGAAGGCTCTCTCTTCCTCATTCGACATTGGGCGAAACCTTGCAGTCGCGCCGTAAGTCGCCAGCGCATACTCCGTCACAGCATGCATGGTGTGATCGTTAAGAGGCCTCTCATAAACGAATGCCTCTTTAATGCCCTCTTTGGTCTCGATGATAAATCCTGACATCTCGTTGTGAGTCCTTACGCAGTAACGCGCGGATATCCACACACCTCGACGCCGAAATCCGAAGAAATCAGCGCCTGGATTCGAGTCGCGCGAAGCGATAGCAACGATGATGCCGCGATGACAATCCGTCAGGGCGAGTGCTGTACACATTTAGCACGCCTCGAACGAAGCACTGTTTAGAAAAGCGCCACCATCCGACGCGCCTCCCGCGTAAATCGCCAACTCTGGCGGTGGCATGAAACGCGCAGCGATTGCGCTCAACCCATGACTGAAAGACAAAAACTCGCGGAGGTCAGAGCGTCAGCACCGGCGGACCTGCCGTCGTTGGTGCAAAGGCTGGCTGAGGATGTCGCAAATTTGTTCGATCAGAAGCTGGCGCTGCTGAAAATAGAAATTAAGGAAGATATTGATGCGTATCTGCGTGGTCTCGTCTTAATTCTCGCCGGAGCAATTATCGCTGCAGTCGGGTTCGTTTTGACAAACATCGCGCTGGCTTTTGCGATTTCGGCGCTCTTTACAAATGCGAACATCAGTCAACCGGCAAGGTACGGAATCGGATTTGTGATCACTGGCGTTGCTTATCTGGCGCTGGGAGCGATCACGATTCTCGTGACAAAAAATCGTCTCGCGAAAGTCGGCATCGTTCCGAACGAAACGGTCAAGGAGCTGGAACGGGACAAAGAATTGCTCAAGCAGCTTTAATGGAGAACTGATCAATGGACTCTTCGCAAAGCGATGGGACGCGGACTAAGCGAGAACTGCACCGGCAAATGGCGAAGACTCGCGAATCGGTGGCCGAGACAGTCAGCGAGATTAAGGACACGGTCAATCAGCAGGTCGCCGTCGCGAAAAAAACTGTAGCCGGTGTGCTCGACTACCGGGAACAGTTTCAGAACGAACCGCTGGTCTGGAGCTTGGGAGCACTCTCGGCGGGATTCGCGCTTGGTTTTACGATGGGCTACGCGCACCGCGAAACGAAAGGCTCGCGCAACAAGTCACAGGTGGCGGCATTCACTAACAGTTTAGTCGAAGAACTTTCAGCCGTGGGAAATCACCTGGTGATGCGGGCGCTCAATAGTCACATCAAAGAATTGTTCGGCATCGACTTTCGTGACGCGCTGGACTCAATCAGCAAAGCGAGCAAGAAGCCGCGCAGACGCGCCACAAAAAAAGCTGCTTCCGCCCGCAAGAGATCGCGAACCACGCCGCGCAAATTGCGTAAGGCCGCGTGACCTACTGGTCGCTGTCTGTGGCTGCGGCCTTCTGCATTTCTTCGACTGCACCTTCCAGAGCGCCGGCTGCCGCGCCGAGCGCGGCCCCTTGAACGACTCGTTTCGCAACCTTCTGCACCTTTTTCAGGGCGCTGCGAGGCTGTTTCGCAGCTTTCTTCACAGCCTTCTTGGTTCTTGGCGACCACCTGGACGGGCCGGTGGACGCGGATTTCGCGCTGCGGCTGGATTTCGCCGCACCTTTCGCGCGGCCTTTCGCCGATTTCTGTGATTTCTTAGTCGCCATGTATCAAATCCCTTTCGATCTCATCTCGAAATGAAATAAAGCCATGCATTGAAACGTAGGTTCATCAGAGTGAATGCAATGGCTGATCCGAAAACAGCACGGGAGGATCTGCCGGGCACATTAACTG
>DASQYL010000072.1:0-4653 GCA_035639235.1 Pyrinomonadaceae bacterium
ATCAGAAGCTTGTTCGGCTCAGTGCGATCCGAAGTGACCTTCACATAGTTCACATCAATGCGCGGCTCCCATTGGACCAAGGCCTCCTGCACGCGAGTTTGTATGCGTTGCATCGTAGTTTGGGTGATCGGGTCGAAGACAAACGAATTCAATCCCGCGCCAAAGTCCGGCCGCATTACTCGCTCTCCCTGATCGGTGCTGATGATGATGCGAATCGCCTGCGCCACGTCTTCTTCGTAGGCCACGGTGGCCGTCGCGCCATCTGCGGTGACGCACGGCGGGAAGCTCCATCCCACTCCGAGAAATGCTTTCGCCGAATTCAATTTTGCAGCCGCGTTATTCATCCGCCAATCATTACCGTCGGACAGCCCATGATGATGTTGTTGGGCGGCCCCCCTTCAACGATGATGTCTCCCTGCCGCACCGCTGGGAGGTTGTTAACAAGCACCGTCAAACTGCCCACCGCCACTACGCCTCCGACGTGCGGCACGACGCCGGTTGCCAGCGGACAAGTGTGCGTGTCGGCAGTTGCGCGCCATGCGGGCAAGCCACCGATCAGTACATCTACACTCCCCAGACCGGGCGTCAGTGGCGTTCCGTGACTGGTCATGTCTCCTACTCGGGCAGCAAAGGGCATAGCAGTCTTCTCAATTGATCTTCACAAGTGTTCCCTGAATGTTGAGCGTGCCGTCGGACATCAAATCGGTGGACAGCTCACCTTGAATGTCGATCTTCATTGCATCAAGTTTGATCGTGCCAAGCGGCGCGCTCAGATTAATGTCGCCGGCAGTCGCCTCAATTGTGACAGCCGGCGGCGTGTCCACAATGTTCATGGTAATCGTCAGGAGACCTTCGGTGGTGCTGATCGATATTTTCTTCGGATCGAGCACGATTTCCTGTGAAGTGCTGGTAGTGACCTTGATTGATTGCTCCAGGTCGTCGATTTCAATCGTGTGAGCGAGCGGACTATCCTTTTTCCCAGTCTTAATGATCCTCTTGGTAATGAAATCGGTCGGCAAGGATGCGGGCGGCCGATTGAGCGTGCTCCACAATCCGCCAATCACGTACGCGTCCCGACTGTCGTTCTGGTTGAAGGCGACCAGCACTTCGTCATCAATTTCCGGAAGCCATAGAAAACCGCGCTCTGACCCTGCGCCCAGGCCAACCACGCGCGCCCATGGATCAAGGTCGGGCAGTTCGGGAATGTGAACCTGCACGCGGCCTTCGGACAGCACGTTCAAATTGTCTTTCACCACACCGGGCGCGATACCGAATCCGCCGGCCGCTGATTTGCTTTCGGTTCCTGCTAAAAACTCAATAAATGAGCTCATGACGTCTTCGCTTATGCGACTGCTTCGCCCTGCACGCGGAGCAATCCCTGCGGTCCTTTCGGGACCGGGATGGAACCAAACCAAACTTCTTTCCTGACTTTGAAAGTTGTGTTGTAGCCGCCAGTATCGAGAGTGTGTGTCGCGGAAGTGATGCGATAGAGCCCGCTGAACTGTTGTCCCAAACCAATCAGGTTGATAACGCGACCGGCTTTGATGGACGGATTACCGATTGTGCTGCCGCTGCCGGTCAAACGATTATTCAGACGCGGCAAGAGTTCAGTTAAGATTTCGCGCAACGAATTTGGAAAACCGGTGGGCTTGATCGAGATTGTTTTTGAAGCCTTGCCGCCCAATAGCGCTTGCAGATCGCCGACGCCCGGAGAGATCATCAGATTGAACGCCGCGCGGTCATAATCCCACGACACCACGATCACAAACTCCATTTGTATGCTGGCAATCCAGACGCGCGCCGAGACGCCAAAGACATCGCCGACAGTAGTCAAACGCGGAGTGAACTCTTTGAGTGACTGGCCCCAACTTAACGTCACGCTCGGCGCGTAGTCCTGGATCAGGAACTGGAACCGCAGCACCCGTCCCTTGGGGAATTCGGTGTGATCGACATATATTTCCCAGCCATTGTCTTTGGCAATGCCCGAAAGGAAATCAAAGTCCGACTGTTTTTGCTGGGTGCGTATATTCGGCTGCGCGTCCTGTGGCGTTTCGATGTAGCTGGCCAGCGTCATCAAAGTTGAGAGCGCGCCGCCGATGGGATCCAAGTCAGGTATCAAAAGATTAGACGCGCTGACGATCGCGGCGACTGCCGGATCGGGCAAGGGCAGCGTTGCGGTTTCGGGAATCTTAATCGCGAAAGCTCGATCGACTTTTCCGTGCGTAAGACGTTGCAGAAAATCATGAGCCGTGATTCGAATGGTGGGTGTCCCGCTGAAACTCGGCTCGACGCCGGTAATCTCGCCGGCAAACGCCAGGTCCAAAGGCCCGGGCGAGTACCCAATCGACAGTTCCAGCGGCTTGTCCACCACGAGCAGCGGATGATCCAGCCATTGCAGGTTCTGATTGGCAATCGTTACTTCCACACTGTCCGCGCCTTCCAGTCCATCGGTATAACTCACACTTTGAATTGATCCCGTCAGTCCGGCGGGCAGGCTCTCACCACCAAGCGTGATTTTGAATTGCGGGCCGAGTTGTGGATAGGTCGGCATCTTAAACAGTTACGATTCCGGTAGCCGGATCGGTAAACGGCAGCGCAGGAATCCGAAAATGTTGCCCGGCCGCGACGGCGCGTGGATCGACAATGTTGTTGGCCCGGGCAATCGGTCTCCACTTCTTCGGATCGTCATAAAATTTCGCGGCGATGGTCGCCAGGGTATCGCCGTCAGTCGTGGTGTAAGCTTTGCTGAAGTCCGACGTTTGTAGATTGGCTTCGGCCACCTGCGCAGCCGCGTCCACATACTCATTGAAGGTCACCGTGATTCGCGATCGCGCGGGACGCCCGTCGGCAAAGAACTTAATGAACTTCTGATTCGCTTTGGCCAGGACACAACGAAAGTCCAGTGAGCCCCACGTCACTCTGAGCACGGGTGGGTGATGGAGATCGGGATCGATCTTCATCAAGTCAGTTATTCTGGAAGTCTCGGCGCGAACATCGGCCTGCGTTTCGAACGTGTCGAAGAACAACTCCATGTCGAGCGTCCGCAGGTTGCCACTCACAAACTGCAACAGCGGTGAGGCCAATCCGGGAATCGCCTGCGATGCGAAATTGTTGTCCTTGTTCAGACTGTATTCCTCAGGATTGAACATGACCTTGAATCGCTGGCCGGTCTTCTCATTGGTAATTTGGATTCGGTCCACGACTTCAAATCCTCCCCAATCGTTCGCGTGCTGAGATCATGCGGCGGTCCAGCTCCTTCAACACCGCGTCGGCAAGTTGCGTGACACTTGTCGCCAGCTCGATCTGATTGCGTCTCGCTACTGACGCAAAAGCCGCTGGTTCAGACGTGCGGGTGGCGCCGCCGTCATTGGCAGCGCGCGAGGCCGCCAACGCAACCACCGTGTGCAAGCTGCCGACTGCCTGGAGCGCCTCGACTCTGCCGAGTTTGTGCACGATGTGCTCTGAGGTTTCAAACGAGCGACGCGCTAGTGTCGTCGCCTCACGCCCTGTGACCATCGCGTGCGTAAGTCGCACCGGTTGTAGTGATCGCTTCGGTCTCGGCTGAATCCTGCGGGAACGCTCCAGCCCCGAGGTTATCGAATGCTTCTCTGCGAATGATGACGGGGCATCTGCGGCTACGCTCACCAGTCCAATCTGGCGCCGCGATAGCGACTGCGCTAGTTGCGTCTGCCAAGCCCGCGGCCCGGCCGCTTCCCGCTGAACCGGCGCGATCACGCGTTCAGTTGAACTTGCCGCGAAGACTTGCCGGATCTCTTGATGAATTCGCGGAAAAAATTGAAACGACGGGCGCGATACAAGTCGCAAACGCATCTGCAAATTCCAATTGAATAGGCGAGCCGACTGCGAAGCTGCCAGAATCATCTCGGGACGGCGCGGCTGGCGGAGCCCCCGCAAAAATCTCTCGCTGATCGACGCACACCAGGACTGTCGCAAACCGGGAAGGCGAATTCGCAGATGCGGAACGAACGCGCGCGAGCGTCTTCGTGTGCCAATCCGGCCGCGAAGCCTAAATTGCCATTTGATGTTGTTGATCAGCATTAATGCGCTCGTTGATCGCCGATATCTCACGGACCCAGCGACGCCGGTCCTCGTGTTCCAGATCCAAAATCGTTTGTTCCGGCCAGTGAAAGTGATAGGCCACAAAGGCTACCTCCTCGAATACGTCTTTGAGGGGGTAGCCTACAACCCCCCCCCGGCGTTTAACTCCACGTCGAAGGAATGCGCGCACTGGGGACAGACGGTCGCGAGCTTGGCCTGGCCGTTCGCGTTGATGCGGTTGTAAAGCTCCTGAAGATAAGTAAGGTCCGCGGAATACAGACCTTCGATCACCTTCGGAGTGACTTGGGCAATCGAACCGAGTTTGGTCACGACGCGCGCCAGCAGGATCACGACCAGATAAGCCGGGTTTGACTGCACGCGTGGATCTTTCTGCGGCAAGATCTCATCGCCGGCCGTGGCCAGGCGCATCACGCCCTCGCGATGCAGATCGCCATGATCGTCAACGTAACCGAATGGCAAAGTAAATTCATGTTCAGTGTGGAACACGAGATCCCTCCCTTCATCCCGAGCGGGAATGCAAGATTGCGCGTCGCTAATTTCCGCGGCGCAATCGCGAGCGGCAACCTGGCTAGC
>DASQYL010000073.1:0-6614 GCA_035639235.1 Pyrinomonadaceae bacterium
TGGTTGCAAAAGAATTCTATTAACTCGGCGAGCGAAAGATCTGTGAGTTCTCCTGTCAGGGCCATAACGAATCCTCTTTTAGGTGTGGGTTCACGGTAGCGTAAAGTTGTAATTGATGAGACCGGTGATCTTAACTGCTGCGCCAGATAATTTCGTCGGCGAGAAACGAGCCCGCTTCGCAGCTTCGACAGCTGCGTCACGCAACGGAACCGGACCAGAAACGGCTTTAGCCGAGATCACCTTTCCGCTTTCGTCAACTATTACCTCGACCTCGACCTTGCCGGCTGTGCGAGCGTGCAGTGCGATCTGCGGATAAACAGGAACCGGTAAGCTCAAAGCCGTGCCATTGAGCACACCGCCTGAAATTGGTTTTAGAATGCGCGGCGCAGGCGCTTCTCCTTCGCCGGCCACGGTAACCTTCGCAGTTGAGTTTGAAATCGCGACGTCCGCGCCCGGCAGTTGCACTGAAGCAAACCTGGTCTTATCCAGCGATGCCGAGGCTGGCGGTAACTGAATTGCGCGGCTGCTTCCGTTCGCATTAAGTGCTGTGCTCGAATTGGAAACAGGATTCGCCGGCGGTTGCAGCATCTTTGCCATTGACGCGTCGAGATAATAGAAGATCGTGCGATAGGTGATCTCCGTCGGTTCAAAATCGATCTTTTGATTCGCAACCACGGCCACCGAAGTCGTCATCTTCACCCAATTGCCGATCGAGTCAAATTCGTATTTGTATTCTTCCTTGCTCAACAACGAGCCGTCGGCGTTCAGCAGAGTCATCTCGCTGATGTTGCCTTTGTCGTCGTACTTGTATGTCTCGCGCCCGGTGAGCGTGCTGCCCGCGATCGGAAAATATTGGTTCTGTGTCTTCGCGCCTTTGATGTCGTATTCGGCCGTCTCGAGCAGAACGCGTTTGGGATCTTCAACCAGCTTGCCCGAGATATTGGAAACTTTCACGACCTCAGTTCGCACGCGGCGGACTGGGCCAATCAACCCATCGCGGGCACGGTCGCTGTCGTTGGAAACATTAGCTGCCGGCTGCAGGTTATTTGCGCGGGCGGTGAGATTACTTTGCGCGTTGGCAATGAAAGTGACGGCAATCAGGATAAGAGAAGCGCAGAGAATTCGACACAGTGGCGTCAACATCATCGACTCCTGTTTGAACTGAAGATGAGGACCGCGGCAAACCTTTGCGATTGCGAAGGCGGGGCCAGCCAGCATCAATCTTACGTGGTTCAACTGTGTTTGTCTAGAGCAAACCGCACAAATTTTCTCAGAATCAGCCTGTTTTTGGCTATTTCGCCGTTGGCGAACCTCGAAAATTGGCTATCGCCGAGGCGAGGTCGTCGACAATTTTGACGGCGGTTCGGTCCGTGGTGGCCTCATTACACATGATTGAGAAAACCAAAGTTTCGTTTTCTGGAGTCGTGGCGTAGCCGGACAGCGAGTGTGTATAAGTCAGCGTACCCGTCTTAGCGAAGATGCGGCCAGTTAGATTCTTGAGGCGTGAATTGAGCGTCCCGTCACGTCCGGCGATCGGAAGCGAGTCATGAAAGGCGTTTGCTGAATTGGTGCTGGCGATCGCGACGAGAAGACGTGCGGTGGTTTCGGGTGTGATGAGGTCCAGCCGTGAAAGTCCGGAACCATCACGAATCGACAAGCCTTTGGTGTTGATGCCTTTCGATTCGAGCCACGCGCGCACAACGGCCGTACCCGCTTCATCGTCGCCGCGTTCGCGGTTTTTGCGCGGGTCGGGATCGGGCGCGTAGGCGCCGCGCTCTTTCCCTAGAGTGCGCAGGATCAATTCAGCATAAAGATTGTCGCTCTCCTTGTTCGTGTGACGCACGATCGCGCTGAGCGGCTCGCTTTCGGCGTAAGCCAGCTCAGACGCTTTTTCGGGATCGAATTTTTCAGTTTCGACTGAGCGAAAGTCTCGACTGCGCACCTCGCCGTTTACTTTTATGCCGCGCGACACGAGTGCTCGTTTGAACAGTGTCGCCGCCCATGACGCCGGATCGTGCACTGAGATGAACGCAGAAAACGCGCGGCCGTTCGCGGGAAAATCACCCCAGACCCGTAACTCGTTTCCCGACAGGTCGCGGACTATTCCGATGGAAGTAGTATCGCTGCGCTCCGCAGTCTTTGTTTCATTGGTGAGGTGAAGCGGGCTCGATGCTGGATTAATTACGACGTTCGCACTGCCTTGCTTGCTGCCTGGTCCAATTGTGACTTCGACGCTGTTCTCATCGATCGTCAAGGCGCTCGGCTCGGCGCCGAAATACCATTGAAGATCATTCCACTGCCAACCGAGGCCGTAAAGGCTCCCGCGAAAATAACTGTTATCGCCGATTATGTTGCCGCGTACTTCGCGTAAGCCGGCCTGATAGAGTCGATCCGCAAGCGCGGCTAATGTTGGCGCATCGCCTTTCAGTTTCGAGATCAAGTCCGGCGCGCCGCGGCCGTACAATGTCAGGTCTGCATCGACGACACCGTTGGCGTCCGGTTGTTTGGCCGCATAGACCGAAGTCCGCCAACGATAGTCCGCGCCCAAAAGATCGAGCGCGGTCGCGGTCGTGTACACCTTCATGTTTGACGCGGGAGTAAACAATTCAGTCGCATCACGCGCATAAAGCACGCGTCCATCCTTCAGCGACATCACGAAGACGCCGAAGCGCGCGCGGCCGAGATCGTTTTCATTGAGGACGCGATCGATCGCAGCAGCGAGCGCCGGATCGTTCGTCTGGCTTGCTGAAGACTTGCTGCTTTCGGCAGTCGGGGACGGCTTTGCTTCAATTTCCTTTCGAGTTGTTTGACCGCCTAAGAAACGAACCGACAGCAAGATGACGGAAACGAACAGGGCGAGCAGCAAGTATCTTTGGCCTGACCGCTTCAGCATGTTTGCAGCTAACTGGCAAATAGACTTGAGGTTCTCTCGCTGGTCAGCAGTTCGCGGGTGGCGGCGTAAACATCTTCAACCGGGATGGCGGCGACGCTCTCGCTGAACATCAAGCGCTGCTGATTACAAAGCGGGACATAGGCATGTGGTGTCGGCAAATCGATCAGCACGACCACCGGCGCGCCGACGGCGGCTGCGATATGCACCGGCCCCGTATCATTCGAGACAAAGACAGCCAGTCTTGCCTGGGCCGCCGCCAATTCCGCAAGGGACAGCTTATCGAGAATGACTGACGGCGCGGGAAACATTTCACGCAATTGCGGGAGCATTTGACGTTCTTCCGGTCCCACAAAAATGAGCGGGCGTAATTTGTCGTTCCGAATCAGCGAATCAGCCAATTGAGAAAACTTCTCGATGGGCCAACGTCGGCCCGGATGACCGGCGCCAGGAAACAGCCCGACCAACGGCGAACCTGTTTCAGCTCTGGCTTTTCTCAACATTGCGTCCACCGCGACGTAATGCTGCGGGCGTGGCGATAATTTGGGAATGCGCGGCGCCTCTTTGATGTCCAGCGGCTTGAGCACATCAAGGTATCGATCGACGAGATGTTGCTTCGGATCGTTGCCATCGACGGGAGGTTTCGGATTGAAGTTCGCAAGGAAATCCAATGAGCGTCCCGGCCGCCGCGCAAACAAACGCTTCGGTGCGCGCGAGATGAAGCCGAGTAAATTAGTTTCTGAAAAGCTGTGAAGATCGATGACAAAATCGAACTGGCGGCGGCGCACGTCTTTGATTAGGTCGAAGACTTTCAGAATCGAAAGCGGCTTGAATCCGTCACGCAGCGCCACGCGATCGACTTCAATCGTCGCGTCAGCACAGCCGGACATGTCGATTATCTCGGCGCCCGGTTTGCCGACAGCGACTGTGATACGCGCGAATGGAAACTTCTCTCGCACCGCGCGCAACGCGGGCAGACTCATCACTACGTCGCCGAGTTGGCCGAAGTCGATGATGAGAATGTTACGCGGATTGAAGGTCATCTGGTGGCGCGGATAGCTTAACGTTACTTCAGATGCTTATCAAAGAAGTCTGAGCCCGCGTGATAGCCGCGCAACCAATCCTTGTGCAAAAGCAGATCGTGAATCTCATCCGGAAAGATCAATTCTTCAAAGTACACATTGTTTTTGCGCAACAGCCGGACGAGATTGACGGTCTGCGCGAACTCAACGTTGCGATCGTCGTCGCCGTGAATGAGCAGCACCGGTGATTTCCATTTATCGACCGCAGCGATCGGCGACGATTCGCGGGCGACGCGTGTCTGCTCGGGCGAGTTGAACTGAAGTGGCAAACCACTGACGCGCAGGCTCCAATCATGCACGCCGTGAAAATCGACGCCGGCCGCGAAGATGTCCGAGTTGCGCGCCAGGCCGAGAGCGGTCAAGTAACCGCCGTATGATCCGCCCCACAACCCGATGCGTTTCTTGTCCACGTCGTCACGCGACTGCAGGTATTTCGCCCCGGCCACCACATCCTGATATTCAGAAGCGCCGCGCGCGCCGCGATGTTGCGCCAAACGAAAGGCGCGACCATAGCCGATGCCGCTGCGATAATTCACCGACAGCACCACGTAGCCGTGCGATGCGAGATACTGATTCATCGCGTATGAATTATGGTAGTAGTACATGTAGTGCCAAGCCAACAACATCTGCCGCGGCGGGCCGCCGTGTGTGAAAATGAGCGCCGGCATTTTGCCGTTAGCATTTTTTGGTTTGAATAGTTGCCCGTGAATCTCGAGGCCATCAGCGGCTTTGAAAATCACCTGCTGCGGAACCACCAGTTGCGCGGACGGGAAATCACTCGGCAAAGCTTGCGGCGCCAGAGGCTGCATATTTGATCCGTCGATGTTCGCGGAATAAGGCATGAACGGATCGCGCGCAGTCGAATGCAGAAACGCCACGCGCCGCCCGTTGTCAAAGATCGCGGGATACATCTCAATTCCTTCGCCGCCAGTCAATTGCTTCGGAGCTCCACCCGCGACGTTTATCGACCACAGATGACGTCGGTCGATGTCGTTCTTGTTTGTGGCAAAGACCACGGTTGATTTGTCGGGCGTCAACGCGATGTTCTCGACTTCAAATTCACCGGGCGTCAACGTCGTCAAAGCACCGCCGTCGGCCGAGATTGAATAGAGATGCATCCAGCCATCTTTCTCAGATGGAAACAGCAGACGATCGCCGGCCACCCATTGCCAGAATTCGCCGAAGCCCTGCGGATACGAAGGGTATGAATCATTCTCTTGATCACCTGAATGCCAAATCTGTTTCGCATCACCCGCGCGCACATCCGCGACGTAGATGGCCCAAGGCTGGAGGCGCTCGCGATCGAGTGACTGATTGTCAGAGATGTTGAGCAGGCGGATGAAGGCGATTCGTTTTCCATCCGCAGACCAACGCGGCAGTGAATCGCGATCCGTGCTTGGCGACAGATAGCGAACGGTGCCGGCGCGCGGATCATAGATGCCGATAAAGTTGTGGTCGCCGCGATTTGTGGCGAACGCCAACTGCGATCCGTCCGGTGACCATTCGTGCGCCCCGATGTTGCCGCGCACCTCGAAAAGTCTTCGCTCTTTGCCGCCAACCAACGGCGCGGTCCACAGTTTTCCTTCGCGGCTGTAGATGATTTGATCGCCGGCGGGATTGAACATAGGAGCGTCGCCTTCGCCAATCAACGTGACCCGTCCGGTGCGGGTGTCTGCTACGAAAACTTCTTTCTTGGTGCCGGCGGGATCCGACGTCGGATTAGCGTATTCGCCGGCTGAGTTCTTGCCCTGCTCATTGCCGCGGGCAAATGCCAGCCAGCTACCGTTGGGTGCGAAAACCAAATCCGTCAGCTCGCCGCCGTCGTCTTTGTCGTAGCGAGTGAGCTGTCGCGCGGCAAACGCGGGAGCTTCGGCGATCCAAATATTTCGCTTTCCTTCAGCGTCAAACGTCCAGCCGATCTTGTTACCACGTTTTGTGGCGACGAGATTCGTCGGAAAGGGCGAACTCATCACTTGTTCGAGGGTGAAGCTCTGCGCGAGTCCAGAATCTGCGAGCAGGAACGAGAAGATAAATGCGGCGAACATGAGCAGCAAGCAACGACGGATTTGCATGGCGGAAATCTCCAGTTGACAAGGTTTGCAGAACGTTTGGAAATTTGTCGGTCGAGAAGCGCAGGATTCTATCACCAACACGGCGAATGTAAATGTTTGCGTTGAGCAGCTCAGCCTCAATTTGCTTTGCGATTCTTTGTGTCGTTGTGGCTTCCAGCAATTGCGCCCTTTGATGGCTCAATTTCACACAAAGACACAAAGACGCAAAACAAACCGCAAAGTGGGGGAACAGTACCATTCATCGGGGACGGTTGACGCGGTTTTTGTTACCATGCGTCGCAGCACGAAATGGCGCACGTTCATCAACACGACACCCGGACGACTGGGCGGCGGCTCGCCTGGTCCATCCTGATTACCAGCGCATTCGTGGTTGGCGAAGTTATTGCCGGTTTCTTCGCGCACTCATTAGCATTAGTTTCCGACGCGGCGCACAATTTTGCCGATGCGCTGGCCTTGTTCTTCGCGTGGTATGGCGTGTGGATCGCGCGTAAGCCGTCCACGCAACAGCACACGTTTGGTTACCACCGCGTGGGCATTCTCGCAGCATTGGTAAATGCCGTCTCGCTGGTG
>DASQYL010000074.1:0-4259 GCA_035639235.1 Pyrinomonadaceae bacterium
TCGGGAACCTGGCGTTCATCCAATTGCAGAAAAATGATCTTGGTCGAATCGGGGCTCCACCAGTAAGCGCCGAAATTGCCGCGGCCATAAACTTCTTCCTGATAAACCCAATCCAGTCTGCCGTTCAAAATCTCCGCTCCGCCGTCTTTCGTCAGCGCTCGTTCGCGGCGCTGCATGTTCAAGTCCTCAACGTAAAGATTGTTGCCGCGCACGAAGCTCACCATGCGGCCGTCGGGACTAAAGCCTTCGCCAAATTCTTCTTCATGCGTGCTCGTCAAGCGAATCGCGCGATCGTTGCCGAATTCGTAATAGAAGAGATCGTTGTCGAAGTTGATAAGCACGCCAGACTCGCTTGGATTCAATTGATAGAAGGATTGGTTAGCCAGATCGTGTGCGTCTTCTTTGGTCATGCCTGGCAGCGCGGCAAACGCGGCTTCCATTTTTGCCGCATCGTAGAACGGCTCGGACTTTCCGGTCACCGCATCGACTCTGAGTAAACGCGGAAACGCATTTCGATCCTTACTTACGACGAGATAATGCTCGCCGTCTTTCAACCAACGAACCTGCGAAGGGTTGCCGTTGAAGTTGATTCGCTTCTGCGGATCGAAGATGTCATCAATGGTGAGGAGTTTGTTCTGGGCCTGGACATTGAGCGGGACAAATGTGAGAACAAGCAGAATGAGAAACAACTTCGTTCGCAAGATGCTGTAATTCCTTTCCTTCGTCTACAATGGCGGACTCATGCAGTTTCTACTTGCGGCGTCATTTTCTTTATTAAAGGTGTCAGGGCAGCCAGTACGATTCCGGCAATAATCGTAATCAGCGCAACAGTCCCGAACATCTTCAACAGTGCGCCTTCAGCCTTTTCATTGAACATTCCGCCCATGATGCCGGCGATAAAATCACCGATGGAGATCGACAAAAACCAGACGCCCATCATCAGGCCAACCAGACGCCCAGGTGAAACTTTAGTGACGGTGCTCAAACCAACCGGACTCAAGCACAGCTCGCCCAGGGTTTGCAGAAAATAAACAAGTACCAGCCAGAGCGGTCCGACCTTCTGTGCTTCAGTCAGCTCGGCCCCGCCGGTCACGGGAATCATTGTCGATGCGAACGCCACTACCGCAAACGCCAGCGCCGCGAAAAAAAGTCCCAACGCAAATTTCATGGGGCTGGAAGGATCGCGCCGGCCCAAGCCTACCCAGATTGCGGCGAAGACCGGGGCCAGCAGCACAACGAATGTCGGTTGCACCGCTTGATACCAACTCGATGGAAATCTGAAGCCAAACAAATTCAGACGTGTAAGTTTATCTGCGAAGAGCGTGAGGCTGGTGGCAGCCTGCTCAAACGACATCCAGAAGATCACTGAGAACACAAAGAGAATGAAGATCACGAGAACGCGCAGCACGTCGCGACGCTCCAACCCCCGCAAGGTACCGAGGATGTAACCGAAGAAGAGAAACATCACGCCGGGAAACAAACCACCGACCAAGCCGGCTCCGCCCCAACGCCAGCCGGCAACAAACCCGACAACACCGCCAAGCAAAGAAAGAATCACCGTAAGCAGATCAAAGTCCTGCGCCTCGCCTTCGCTCTTTCCACTAGTTACCTGAGAGATATCTTTGTCGCGTCGTGGCTTCTCGCCGACACCGCGCAGTCGCTTGCGGCCCAGCACGTATTGAATTAAGCCGAGCACCATGAAAACGCCCGCAGCACCAAATCCGTAATGCCATTCGACTCGCTGTCCGAGATATCCAACCACGAGTGGTGCGAGTAAAGCGCCGAGGTTAATACCCATGTAAAAAATCGAGAAGCCGCCATCTCGCCGCGCATCTCCTTCGTCGTACAAATAGCCGACCATTGTGCTTACGTTCGGTTTTAAGAAACCGGTACCGAGCGCTATTAAGGTCAACCCAAGGTAAAAGGTCGGCATTGAATCAATGGCCATTGAGAAGTGACCACAAGCGATGATGATGCCGCCGACTAAGACCGCTCGTCGTGCTCCGAGCCATTTATCCGCCAGCCAGCCGCCAATCAAGGGTGTCCAATAAACGCTGGATGCGTAGGTGGCCATGATCAACCCGGCGAACGGCCGCGGAAAATTCAGGCCGCCTTTGGTGACTTCAGTCGTCATGTACAGAAACAGAATTGCGCGCAGCCCATAGAAACTGAAGCGCTCCCACATCTCTGTGAAGAACAAGGTTGACAATCCCCGCGGATGTCCAAAGAAGCCTCGGTCGTTAATGCTCGTCTGGGCGGCGCCGGTTGCATCAATTGATGTGCTCATTTTTCCAGGGTCCTTACCTTTGTCGAGAAGCGTTCTTTCTATACAAAACTTAAAGGTTTGTGGAGAGTGCGAGCATTCAGCCAGATGGCGATGCTTGTGTCAAGGTTGTAGTTGACATCCCGGAGGCCTGCGGCGTATAAACTTTGTTTGAAAAACGTGGTGAGTTAAGGCGACTTGCGGCCACGCAAAACAAACAGCTAAACAGCTCGGCGAGTTCAAAAGACGAAGCCGAAAAACTTCAAAACGGATTTGAAGTCCCGCGTTGTTTAGCGCGGGATTTTTATTATGGAAACCTTCCAACAACTTCTCGATTCCGACAAGGCTTACATCTTCGATGGCGCGATGGGCACGATGCTCTACACCAAAGGGATCTACATCAATCGCTCTTACGACGAGTTGAATTTGGTCGCGGCCGATCTCGTGCGCGAAGTGCACTCGGAGTACGTGCGCGCCGGCGCGGAAATAATCGAAACCAATACCTTCGGCGCGAACGTCAACAAGCTTCAGCCGTACGGCTTGGAAAGCAGTTTGCGCGAAATCAACATCAAGGCCGCACGCATTGCACGAGAAGCCGCAGGTAATCGCGCTCTCGTCGCCGGCGCCATTGGACCACTTGGTCTGCGCATCGAGCCTTATGGCCCAACCTCATTCGATGAAGCCAAGCAGATGTTTTCCGATCAAGCTGCGGCATTGCTCGAAGGCGGAGTGGATCTGTTCATCATCGAGACGTTCTCGGACATTTCCGAATTGCACCAGGCGATCCAGGCGGTTCGCGATCTATGCGACCTGCCGATCGTCGCGCAGGTCACGATTCAAATGGATGGCAACACCTTGTTCGGCGCGACGCCCGAAGTGTTTACCAAACGAATTGCTGAATGGGGCGCTGATGTAATCGGTTTGAATTGCGGAGTTGGACCGGCGATCGTCCTGAATGCAATTGAAAAGATGCGTACGCTGACGGACAAGAAGTTGTCGGCCCAACCGAACGCGGGTTTGCCGCGCGACGTTGGCGGGCGACAGATTTACATGTGCTCGCCTGAGTACATGGCCGAGTACTCGCGCCGCATAATTCAGGCAGGGGCGAGTTTCGTCGGCGGTTGCTGTGGCTCGACGCCGGCGCACATCAAGATGATCGCCGACGCGATTCGACAATTTCATCCGCGCACGCAACAGGTTCACGTTTCTGAAACCGCGAAAGTCAGCGTGCGCGATCTGAAGCCGCCCGAAGTGACCGTCGTTCCCGCCGAAGAGAGATCGAATTGGGCGCGCAAAATCGCGCAAGGTGAATTCGTCACCACGGTCGAAGTGCTGCCACCGAAAGGTTGCAACCCCTGGAAGACGCTGGACGCGATTCGCCTCTTGAAAGATGCGGGCGTCGACGGCGTAAACATTCCCGATGGCCCACGCGCACAAACTCGCATGGGCGCGATGGCGACGGCGTTGATGGTGCAGAAGGAGATCGGGATCGAGCCGGTGCTCCATTATTGCTGTCGCGATCGAAACCTGCTCGGCATGATGTCGGATTTGTTGGGCGCAGCCGCGATGGGTTTGCGCAACTTGCTTTTGATCACGGGCGATCCACCAAAGATGGGACCGTACCCTGACGCGACTGCGGTCTTCGACATCGACGCAATTGGTCTGACGAACATGGTGAACAAACTGAATCACGGTTTGGACATCGGGAACAACCCGATCGGCGATCCGACTGCATTTTCGATCGGCGTCGGCGTGAATCCCGGCGCCGTGAACATGGATGAAGAACTGCGGCGCTTCGAATGGAAGATTGAAGCCGGCGCTGAATACGCGATCACTCAACCTGTGTTTGATATCGAGCAACTGCGGGAATTTCTGAAGCGCATCGAACACTGCCGCATCCCGATCATCGCGGGCATCTGGCCGCTGGTTTCGTTCCGCAACGCAGAATTCCTGCACAATGAAGTGCCGGGCGTACACGTGACCTCCGACATTATGG
>DASQYL010000075.1:0-20363 GCA_035639235.1 Pyrinomonadaceae bacterium
GATGTGTTCTTATCTGCTCTGGCGCGGCCGCGCGCGCACTTTGGCCACGAAAGAATTTTCTGGTGAAGACGCACAGATTAATCTGGCGACAAACAAGGCGCGCGAAACGGTGCTCAAGAAGATTCGAGACTTCGCCGCCCAACAAAAATTGTCGGCGGAAGAAAAGGACGCACGGGCGGCTGCGCTCGCTTCGCATCTCGGTGTCGACTATGACGAATTGATCGCGCGTCGTGTCCTGCACAACGTCACGCCGGTGGAAGCGCGGGAACTTTCCGAGCGCGGCGTCGATGTCCAACTGCATACGCATCGTCATCGCACACCGCCCGAACGCGAACTGTTTCGCCGCGAGATTGAAGACAATCGCAGGTGCATTGAAGAGATCACCGGAAAAGACCCCACCCATTTTTGTTATCCGAGCGGCGTGTACGCTCGCCGCTTTCTGCCGTGGTTGGCAGACGCTGGAATCAAATCGGCGACGACTTGTGAGGTAGGTTTCGCCTCGCGCGCCTCGCATCCGTTGCTTTTGCCGCGCTTCCTCGATAACAACACAATGGCCCCGATCGAATTCGAGGCCTGGCTCACTGGAGTATCGCTGGCATTGCCGCGCCGCACCTCGACGCTGCGCGCGCTCGCGGGAGAACGAATGTGACCCTGATCGCCGGCAGCTTCAATCGCAACGGGCACACGCTGCCGATCTATTCACATTATTCAGCGATCTGTAGCGGTGAGTTCAGCTTGTCTCTTTCGTGATTATGCAGAGTTCGATCGTTACATCGATAAATGACAACCAACTGACGGGACTGCCGTTGGCATCGAGCCCGATTAATGTCGTGCCTACGGTGAGCGTCATCATTCCCGCCTACAACATCGCGCCATACATTACCGAGACGGTTCACTCAGTCTTTGCACAGACATTCACCGATTATGAAGTCATCGTGGTCAACGATGGCTCGCCTGACACGGAAGATTTTGAGCGCGAGCTTCAGCCTTTCTTTGAGCGCATCGTTTATCTGAAACAGGAGAACGGCGGCGTGAGTGTGGCGCGCAATGCCGGATTGCAAGTAGCGCGCGGTGAGTTCGTCGCGTTTCTGGATGGCGACGATGTTTGGCTCCCGAATTATCTCGATCAGCAAATGAAATTCATCCGCGCGCATGGTTGCGATCTTGCCTGCGCGGATGCGAGCTTCATTGGCGATGCGACGACGCAACCGACCTATATGACTGCCTGGATGAACGATGCTCCGGCGACCGGCGATTTAACCTTCGCCGAACTCGTCGATGCCCGACGTAGCGTCATCACCTCCGGCGTCGTCGCGAAACGTCAATCCATTTTGAAGATCGGTGGGTTCGACCCGGGCCTGCGTCGCGGACAGGACTTTGATCTCTGGCTGCGACTCGCAAATTCAGGCGCCCATCTGTCCTATCATCGCGAGGTGTTATTGAAATATCGCCGCCGGACTGACGGCCTTTCAGGTGACGTTATCGACTCTCATCTACGCGAGTTGAACATCTTTGACAAAATCGAGCAGTTATACGATCTGTCGCCCAGGCAGCGAACGGAAACGCTGACGATCATTCACAAACGCCGCGCGCTGCTGCAGTTCGAAATGGGCAAACTCTACGCTTCGCGTGGCGATATCGAAGCAGCGAGCAATTCATTCGCCAAGGCTCATGAACTGCGCCGCACTCTTAAGACGCGGGCTGTTCTTTCGTTAGCTCAGTTTGCTCCCGCGATTCTGAAATCGATTTGCGCCCGCCGCTATAACCCCTGATGAAACTCTACGACCAACAACAGACTCAGGCAGAGCCGCTGCGAGCGCCCAACGTTCGGCTGGCTGCGGTTGACGCGCTTTATGTCGAGCTCGAAAGAAACGGCATCGTCGTATTGCCGTCGATCGTTTCCGACGAGCAACTGCGCGACATGCAACATGCTTTTGCCGCCAGGCTCCAGCACCTACGTTGGAACAACTTTGATGGTTATCAACGAACCGAAGTTTATCGACGCATGGTCGAAGACATCTTGGTCCTGGCCCAGGGTTTTGTGGATCTTGCCGTGCATCCGCTGGTCAAAAAACTTCTGTCGCGCTATCTCGGCGCGACCTATCAGTTGACGGAAGCGAAAGGTTGGCAGTCTCTGCCGACCAATTATGATTTTCACGGCTGGCATGGCGATACCTGGTACGAGCAGAGCGAGGACGTGCCGATTCACCGCGAAGTGAAACTGGCGATGTACCTGACCGACGTGCGCAGCGGCGCTTTCAACGTCATCCGCGGATCGCATCGTCAACAGCATCCACACAATTTGCAACGCGCGGAAGTCGAGAGACTGCAGATGTCGGAACGCATCGAATTGAAAGGACCTGCGGGAACGGTGTTCCTATTCGACACCTCGGTCATACACCGTCAGGGACTTCCGATTCGCGAACCGCGGCAAGCGATTTTCTATGCCTATCACGACGCAAGCGTTCAACTTCAGCATGAGGACATCGCTTACTACCGTTATCACCCGCTGCTCTTGAACGCGGCCTTTCTCGGCGACTTGTCGGAAGACGATCAGCGAGTGCTCGGGTTTGGCGACAAACGAAATTATCAACCCGCGTTCGTGAGGAAGGGCGAACTCTCGTTTCTTCATCGTGCGTTCAATTCGGCGAACGGCGCGCACCTGCGCCTGGATCAACTCCGCCAGCGAGTTGTCGCGCGACTGCGGCGCATGAAGGGCTGATCGATTATGCAAACAGTTGTCTCAGTTTTCGGTGTCGAGCCGCGCCGCATCGGCGGCACGGAGATGTTTGCGCGCGAGTTATCGGCGCATCTCGGCGAAAGCGGTTGGCAGAGCGTTGTCTGCTTTACTGCCGCGCCACAAGGCGATGTGCGTCGCTTTCTCGAACTGCCGAACGTAACACTCGAAACGCTGCCAAATTCGACTGACGCGGGTTGGCGAGCTTGCTTCGATCTATTTCGCATTTTGCGAAAACACCGGCCGCAGATTCTTCATCTGCATTTTGTCAGCTTCCTTACGCTTTATCCGTGGCTTGGCAAATTGGCAGGCGTTACGAAAATCTTTTTTACCGATCATCACTCACGGCCCGCGGGACACGTAGCGCGGCGCGCGCCTTGGTGGAAGCGAATTGCCGCGCGCCTGATCGGATTTCCCTACACAAAAATCGTCTGCGTCAGCAACTACGGTTACGATTGCATGACGGCGGTCGACGCGCTGCCGCGCGCCCGTTTCGAGATCATCTATAACGGCATTGCTCGGTCACGGGTGACCTCTGACCGCACTGCCGCACCGCGATTCCGCGAACGATTTTCAATTTCACCCGAACGACAGATCGTGGGCCAGATGAGTTGGTTGATCCCGGAAAAAGGAATCGATGATTTTCTCGAAGTAGCCCAGCGCGTTACTGCGGAATTAGCTAACGTGCAATTCGTCTGGGTGGGCGACGGCTCGCAGCGCGAACGATATGTGCGAGCTGCCGCCGCGAAGGGCTTGAGCAATCACGTCACATTCACCGGAATGATCGACGATCCGTTGGGTGAAGGAGTCTTCCAGGCCTTCGATGTTGTCTGTCAGTTTTCGCGTTGGGAAGAAGTCTTCGGCTGGATGATCGCGGAAGCGATGGCCCACGGCCGGCCGGTGGTGGCGACGCGCGTGGGCGGCATTCCGGAACTGATTACCGATGGCACGTCGGGCTACCTCGTCGACCGGTCCGACGTCGAAGGCATGACGAAACGTGTGATTGAACTATTGAATAATCCCGACCTGCGCGCACAAATGGGCCAGTTAGCGCGAGGAATCGTTGCCGCAAAGTTCGATCTGACGACGAACGTTGCGCAGTTAATCGAGTCGTACGACCTGACGTCGTCGGCCTCAGAAAGATTTGGGCTCGTAAATCGGCCTCATTTGCATAGCGGAACGATGGATGTCTCCAAGCCGTGACTTTGCGTCTTTGCGATTTGGCGTGAGATATGATCTTTAAGCATTAAGCCTCACGCAAAGAACGCAATACGCAAGAAGAGCCGCTAAGTAAGCCGTCATTGAAATGACAGACTGGGAAACCCCGACACATTAATGCTTTCCTGATTCTGAAGGACGAGTCCCAGCCGTCCGAAAGTCGCAGAGATTGCCCCTCGGCGGCGACGATCGAAAGATGAGTGTCTTCCCTCGAAAAATCATTCAGCCGGTGGCGATCGCTGTCGCTCTCGCGTTTGTGTACTTCTCAGTCATTGTGAAGTTATCGAACGATTGGTGGCACGACGAGAACTATTCACACGGCCTGTTGATTCCTTTCGTGATCACGTTCATCCTCTGGCAGGACAGAAAGCGATTTAGTGAAGTATCGCAAAGCCCTTCCACGTGGATCGGCAGCGCGGGTGTAGCGCTTTCATTGTTGATGCTTTGGGCGGGCACGGCTGGCGCCGAGTTGTTTGTGCAGCGAATCTCGCTCGTTTTGATGCTGCTCAGCATCGTGATCTATTTCTTTGGCGCGCGCGCCATCAGAATGATCGCGGTCCCGCTCGTCCTGCTGGCCTTATCGATTCCGATTCCGCAAATTCTTTTTAATCGCGTCGCTTTTCCTTTGCAGCTCTTCGCTTCGCGCTGCGCGGTTTCGACCATGTCTCTGCTCAACATCCCGGTGCTGCGCCAGGGCAACGTGATCGAACTAATGCCGATAGGCGCTTCGCAGCCAAAGAGGCTGGCAGTCGTCGAGGCGTGCAGTGGCATTCGATCGCTGATGACGCTGATCACGCTGGCCGTCATCTATGCATATTTCACCACGCCGAAACAGAAGGAGAATTCAGCTGCCGGCGGCGATGAAAAAAGCCGGAGCGGACTTCGAAGTGTTCGGAGCTTTAATTTCTGGCGTTCACTCATTCTAATCGCAGCTGCGGTTCCGATCGCCGTCGTGACCAACGCAGCACGCGTAAGCGGCACCGGCATCTTGGCCCATTATTACGGCACGCGGGTCGCCGATGGGTTCTTTCATTCGTTTTCGGGCTGGGTCGTTTACATTGCCGCGGCGCTGCTGTTGTTTGGTACAGGTTGGGTTCTCGATCGCGTAAGAATATTCTCGAGCAGATCGTTTAGAGGCGGTCTACCGCGCGCCTGGTCGGCCAGTGGCCCGACTCTAAACGAGCTGGAGTTGAGCAAATGAATTCTTCGTCAACTCGATTTTGGATTCTGTTTGTCGCGCTGGTCTTGAGCGGCGCGATTATCAACGCGTGGGAGCGTGCTGGTGAAGCGAAGGTGTCGCGCAAGCCGCTGAGAGAGTTTGCCTCTCAATTAGGATCGTGGCAGCAACAGGGCGACGACGACCAGTTCGATGACGAGACGCAGCGCGTTTTGCGCGCCGACGACTATGTCTCCCGCAATTTCAATTCTAACGGGCGCTACGCGTCGCTCTACATCGGTTACTACGCAACGCAGAAGAATGGCGCCAGCTACCACAGCCCTCTGAATTGCCTGCCGGGCGCCGGTTGGGTGATGACCGACGGCCAACAGATAACGATTAGTGCTGCGGGACAAGCATCATTCAACGCTAATCGTTATGTGATTCAGAACGGCAATCAACGCGCAGTAATGATCTATTGGTATCAAGGCCGCGGCCGATCGATCGCCAGCGAATATTGGGCGAAGATCTACACCGTGATTGACAGCGTCGCCCGCCGTCGTTCCGATGGCGCGCTCGTGCGTGTGATGTCGCCGATCGATAAGTCCCCGGAGGATGCCGAGAGAGCGGCGATCGATTTAGCCTCGCAAGCTGCGAACGAACTACCTGCCTACGTGCCGAATTGATCTTGTTTGGAGTACCGTCTTAAGGCGGCGGCGTAAACGCGGAACGCCAAACATTTCCCTGAAAAGTTCGCCTAATTAACCCTTTCTTTTCTGTGACTCGCGAGTGCAAGCGAGTGACGTTTTTTGACACCTTTTAAATTCGCTGATGCAGCCTTCGATCGGCTTTGCCCGCCGACGATGACCACTGCCGCAGCGGTCAAAGTAGCGCAAATTGTTAATTTGCGCCGCAAGCGAACAGCTTGCGTTACACGGAGACTTTATGAAAAATCACGAGTGCCGCCGAAATTTCTCTACCCTTTTTCTGCTCATCATTCCTGTGGTCATCGCGCTTTTCATCGGCGCGTGCACCACCCCCGAAAAAGCCAAAGCCCAACACGTTGCTCGCGGCCAGGCCCTGCTCAAAGACAAAAAATTTCAGGACGCGGCGCTTGAGTTTCGCAGCGCGCTGCAAATCGACGAGAACTACGCCGAGGCGCACTGGGGTTTGGCGAACGCCTACGAAGGTCTGACGCGGTATCAGGAAGCCTTCGAAGAAATGCAACAGGCGGCGCAGTTGGACGCGAATAATCTCGACGTGCGCGTCAAGCTTGGCAATTATTTTCTGCTGAACGGCAAGCAATCAGCGGCGGCGGTCTCGGAAGCAGACCGGCTGGCGCACGAGATCCTGCAGAAAGATCCAAATCACATAGAAGGCCATATCTTGATGGCCAGCGTCTATTTCGCCCAGGACAAGAAATCGGACGCGTTTCAGGAATTCAATCACGCCATCGACTTGAATCCGCAACGCATTGAATCGTATCTGAGCCTCGCGCGTTTCTATGCCGCGACCAACGATCAAGCGAATGCCGATGCGACGTTCAAGCGCGCGATCGCAATCAACGACTCTTCAGCGATGGCCCATTATCAATACGGCAAGTACCTGGTACAGACCAATCGAGTCGACGCTGCGGAGGACGAATTCCAAACCGCCGTCCGAGTTGACGGAAGCGATCGCGACGCGCGTTTTGTGCTCGCCAGTTTTTATCTGGTCAACAAGCGCTACGAAAAAGCGGAAGAGGCATACAAAGCGCTCGCCGAACTCGACAAGGACAAACCCGAAGGGCGCTCAGTGCTGGGCGATTTCTATGGCGCAACGGGGAGGCTGGATGAAGCGATCGCAATTTACAAAGAAGTGGTCGTGAAGGCGCCCGATTTTGCGCAAGGTCATTATCGACTGGCGGAGTTGCTGCTCAATCGTAACGATTACGCCGGCGCCTCCGCGCAAGTCGACGAGATTCTGAAGAACGACGTGAAGGATCGACAGGCCATGGTCCTGCGCGCGCGCATCGAGATGCAGAGCGGCGACACGATCGCGATGAAGGCCGCGATCGCCGACCTACAGGAAGTCTTGAAGCAGGAACCGAATTCGCGCTCCGGATTGTTCTTTATGGCTGAAGCGAATCTGCGCGCGGGCCAACTCGATCAGGCGCGAGTGTTCGCCGGCGATCTCGAACGCAACTATCCCGACTATCTGCCGGCGAAGCTGATGCAGGTGCAAATCGATCTCGCCGGCGGCGACGCGAAGTCAGCGTTGCAAACTGCTTCACAATTGCTCGACCGCATCAACAAGGCTGTGCCGGATCGCGAGCTGACTCCGCAGATGATCGCAGACCTGCGCGGAAACGCGCTGGTCGCGCACGGCTCGGCGGCGTTGCAGCTGCGCGACACGAAGACTGCGCGCACGGATTTCATGATGGCCCATGACGCGGCCCCCGGCAGCGCCGATGTTTATGTAAATCTCGCCGCCGTGTCGCTCGCGGAAAGCAAGCCCGACGAAGCGGTCGGTTTCTACAACAACGCGCTCGGCATCGATCGCGCGAATTTCAATTCGTTGCGCGGACTAATTCAAATCTACGCCGTGCGTAAGCAAACTGCGGAAGCACATGCGCGGCTCGATCAATCGATCGCGGCGCAGCCGAATAATGCCGGCCTCCACTTTCTGAAAGGGCAGGTTTACGGTTTTGAAAACAATGCCGGCGCTGCGGAAGCCGAACTTCGCCGCGCGCTGGAAATCGATCCGAATTATCTCGCTGCTTATTCGGCGCTGGGCGCCCTGTTCGTCAACACGAATCAGCAAGACCGCGCGATTGCTGAATACAGCAAGATCGTTGAACGCCGTCCCGATAACGCCGCTGCTTACACGCTAATCGGCATGCTGGAAATGAACCGGCAGAACGTCGACGCAGCGATCGATAACTATCGCAAAGCACTGGCGAAAGACGAGAACGCGGTCTTTGCGGCTAACAATCTCGCCTGGCTCTACGCCGAGTACGGCAAAGGCAACATGGATGAAGCCGTGCGCCTGGCCCAGAGCGCGGTGCAGGCCAGTCCCGGCGTGCCCAGTTTCTCTGACACGCTCGGCTGGGTCTATTACAAGAAAGGCCTCTACGGAGCGGCGGCTGAGCAATTAAAGAAGGCTGTTGCAATTGACGAACAAGCCGCGCGCCGCAGCAACGGCTCAGCGTCTCCAACTTATTACTACCATTTGGGCGTGGCGCTATCGGCCAACGGCGACAAAGCCGGCGCACGCAAAGAGATCGAGACCGCTTTGCGTCTTGGCGAGAAAACAAATTTCGCCGAGGCGAATGAAGCGCGAAAGGCTTTGGCGACACTGTAAGAGACAAGCCACAGATGAACACGGATATACACAGATCAAATGCATCCCTATCTGTGAAAATCTGTGTTCATCTTTGACGAATTATTCAGGAGTAATCGATGAGCACTGAATTTCGACCACGCAAAATCGGCGAGTACTTTGATATCGTGCGCAAACGCAAATGGCTGATCCTGTTGCCGACGATCGCCGTTGGACTGGCCATCGCTTATGTCGTACTTCGCCTGCCTGACCTTTATGAGTCGACGACGCTGATCGTGGTGACGCCTTCAACGCTGCCGAACTCGGTCGTGCCGACCATCACCGAAGAGACGCTGACGCGCGAACTGACGAGCATTTCGCAGGTCGTAACCAGCCGCAGTTCGCTGCAGCCTTTGATGGAGAAATACGACCTCTATAAAGAAGAGCGTCGCCGCGGTGAGCCGATGGAGCTCTTGATCGATCAGATGCGCAAGCAAATCAAGGTCGAAGTCAATACCAGCAATCACGAAATCACCAACGGCTTTAACATCACTTATCGCGGCCGCGATCCGAAATCGACGCAAGCCGTCGCCGCCGAACTCGCGAGCAAGTACGTCGACGAGCAAACGAAAGGCACGGTCAACGCCGGCGCGTCGGCAAAACAATTCATCGAAGAGCAGGTGCGGCAGGCGAAAGAGGAACTCGATGCGATCGATACCCAGCGTTTGAAGTATCTGCAAGAGAACATGAACAACTTGCCGTCGCAATCGCAGGCATTGGTGGGACGTTTGACTGCTTTGCACGAGGGACAGAAGGCGCTTATCTCGGAGTTGGGCCGCTCGCGCGATTTGGCCGCCGCTTATCGCAGCCAATTGGCCGACATTACCAAGAGCTACGATCAGGAAATCGTGCTCAGCGCGGAGAACACAACGGATCCGAAAACGACTTTGGCGTGGGCCGAGTTGGTTCGGCGTCGTTCTGAATACGAAGGCGAACTGCAAATCATGCTGACGAACTTGCGCGATAAGAATCCCGATGTCATTGCGAAGCGCAAGCAGATCGAAGACATCAAGGCGCAGCAGGACCAGATGATTCAGGAGTGGAAGGACAAGATCGAAGAGCGCAAGCAGAAGCTGCAACAGTTGAGCGATCCACGCATCGTTAGTCTGAAGACGCAAATCGCGACGCTCGACGGCGACGTCGAACGGCAACAGAAAATGTTGGATGAAACGAACCAGCAGATCGGCGAATTGGACTCGCGCATCAATGCGATTCCGAATGCGGAAGTCGGGATCGAAGCGATCGACCGCGAATATCAAACGAAAAAAACCAATTACGACAACCTGCTGGCCCAGCAACAGAAAGTGATCATCGGCGCCGACGCCGTCAAGGACCAGCAAGGCAGCGGCATCCAGGTCGTCGACCCTGCGAACCTACCGCAGCTTCCGGTGGCACCGAAGCGTTTTGTGCTCACGGCTTCAGGTTTTGGAATTGGTTTGGCGATTGGCTTGCTGCTGGCAATCAGCGTCGAGTTTCGCCGCTTGTTCACAATTCAGACCGGCGACGATGCGAAGCACTATACGAATCTGCCGGTGCTGGCAACGATACCCGAGTTGTTGACCGCGACTGAAGCGCTCGCCATTCCGCGTCGCCGCACGCTGGCAATGGCTGCCGGAATCGTTTGCACGATCGTGATGATTCCGCTACTCGCTTTCGTGCTGAGCGCTACGCACTTGTTCGATAAGTTTTTGACTTAGAGAGGTCTTTGGTTTTTGGTCTTAGAACTTTGAGTCTTCAGTTCAAGGACGACCTTATGGCGAAAACAAATTTCGAGAATTTAAGAATTTATCAGTTGGCTGAAGTGCTGGCTGATCAGATCTGGAATTCCGTCGCCGTTTGGGACGCGTTCGCCAGAGAGACTGTGGGCAAACAACTCGTGCGCGCTGCCGACAGTATCGGAGCAAATACCGCGGAAGGAAGCGGCCGTGGTAGTTCCCAGGACTATCGACGATTTTTGCGAATTTCGCGCGGTTCGCTTTACGAGACACTTCACTGGTTGCGCTGTGCGTACTTACGCAAGCTGCTCACGGCGAAACAAACAAAAGAGATCCGAACGGTAATCGGCGAATTGTTACCAACGCTGAACGCATACCCTCGGTCAGTTTCCAAGTCCGCCGCCGTCAAGAGGAACGATTAAGAAATCGTGAAAGACCAAAAGCCAAAAACCCAAGACCATCGGAGGTCACCATGTACACCGAATTCTATGGATTGAAAGAGTTGCCATTCGCGTTGACGCCCGATCCGCGTTTCATCTATTTCACGCCCTCGCACACGGAAGTGATGGCGAATCTGCATTACGGTATCGAGAGCGGCAAGGGCTTGATCGTCGTTACGGGTGAAGTCGGCACGGGCAAGACGACGATGCTGCGCTGGGTCATGTCGCGTCTCGATCGATCGGTTCTGGTTGCGTACATTTTCAACCCGCGTCTTTCGGTCACTGAGTTCTATCAGCACCTGGCGACGCTTTTCGACATTCGGAATTGGGAGACGAAGTCCGATCTGCTCTTCGAATTGGGCAAGGTGCTCGAGTCGCGTCACAGCCGCGGCTTGCGCACGGTTTTGATCGTCGACGAAGCTCACGGTCTTTCAACACAAGTGCTGGAAGAGATTCGCTTGCTTTGCAATTTTGAATCAGACACTGCCAAGCAATTGCAGATCGTGCTCACGGGTCAGCCGGAATTGCGCGAGGTTTTGAATAATTCGGAACTGCGCCAGCTCAAGCAGCGCGTCGCTCTGCGTTGTGAGATCAAGGCGCTGCCGAACGTCGAAGAAACTAATCAGTACATCAAATCTCGTCTGCAAGTCGCCGGCGCCTATCGCGAAATCTTTTCGCCCGGCGCGGTCGACTATATCTTCCGCTGCACAGAGGGAATTCCTCGTGCGATTAACAACCTTTGCGACAACGCGTTGCTGAATGCGTTTGCCGCCGGCGAACAAATGATCAGCCGCGCCGCTATCCAGGAGGTGGCTGAGACTTTCGACATTCTGCCGCGGGCGCCGAAATTCGAAGAGCGCGAATCGCCGGCGCGCGTCTTTCCCGCCGCCAGCCGAGCCGAACTCTGGTCGAAGGGCAATGGAAATGGAAACGGTCATCGCAGCGCGACCGAATCAGGGGAGTTCGTGCGCATCTCGCCGTCTTACGACGATGGCATAACTTTCAACGAACGCAGGTCAGGACCATCTGCGTCAGCGGATGGCTTTAGCTTCGATAGATGCGCCACCGACAGAAATTCTGACATCTTCGGGAGATCGAACAATGGGCAGAGTTTATGACGCGCTAAAGCGGGCCGAAAGCTCGCCGCGCACACCAACATCTTCAATTCAACCGAACGACAACTTCGATAACGTTGCGCCGTTTCTTCCGCGGGCGAGTAACGATCATCCGTGGGAACGAACGGCGTTTACGGGTATGTCTTCGGTATTCGATTCAGCGTCCACTGCGCACACGGGCGAGGCGACCGGCGGGCCGGCACTCCCCGACGGAAATGTCTTCCGTGATGCTGGGGCAACCTTGGGCGCTGTTGGATCGGCGCGCGCCGTCGAGTTCTCTTCCAGAGACATCTCGACCGCGCGCGTCGAGCCGCATCTCATCGCGATCACCGATCCGCGTTCGCCGGAATGCGAACAGTTCCGCTCGCTACGCACACGCATCCTCCAGGCAGGCGAGCGCGATCGCAAGCGCGCGTTCGTCATCACCAGCGCCGGCATGGGCGAAGGAAAAACTTTGACGGCGGTGAATCTTTCGTGGCTGTTAGCACAAACCGACGGCGCGACGGCTTTGATCATCGACGCCGATCTTCGAAATCCCTGCGCCGCTGAATATCTCGGCATCAATGCGGACCGCGGTCTATCCGAAGTCTTGACCGGTGAAACGAAACTGACGGACGCAATCCTGAAAATAAAACCATCGGGCCTGCATCTATTACCCGGCGGCGCGCGGCGCGAGGACGTCGCCGAATTATTGTCTGGGCCACGCTTCAGTCGCTTGCTGGAAGAAGCGCGCAAGCTTTTCGATTACATCATCATCGATGCGCCGCCGCTCGGCGTCTTTACCGACGCGAACGTCTTGATCAATCGCGCGGATGCTGCCGTGCTGGTGCTGCGCGCCGGCGCGACGCGTTATGCAACGGTCGATCGTCTGCTCGAACAAATTCCCCGGGAGCGCATGTTAGGCGTGGTGCTGAATCGCGCGGAAGTCAAGCCCGACGACAGTTATTACTACTACACGCAACAACGGACGGTGGAAGAGATGGCTGAGGACCGGTACATCGAAACCGCGGACAGCGAAGATGGCCCGGGGATGATTTATATCGAGGAGGACGCCGTGTCGTGAATCTCGATTGGTTTAGCGTCGGGCTATCGCCCGACGATTGGCGGGCAGTAGCCCGCCGCTAAACGTGGAAATTGAAAATGAAACCTTCTCGTCAAAACGCGCGCACGATGCTGCTGCTGCTGGTCGAAGCAATGTTGCTCTTCGGCGGCCTGATCGTCGCCGTGTACGTGCGTTTGGGAGCAATTGATGCAGAAGATGCTTTGATTCAGCGTCACGGTTTTTACAAAGCAGCGCTGGCATCAATTTTTTGCCTCGCCTCGTTTTACATTTTCGATCTCTACGACTTTTTAGTGATGCACGACCGCGCTGAATTGGTCTTACGGCTGCTACAAGCTTTGGGTCTCGCCTGGATCGCTTTGGCGTTACTCTTTTACGCGGTGCCGCAGGTCATGATTGGCCGTGGCGTCACCTTGATCTCTTTGCCGGTTGCGTTGTTGTTGATGGTTGGCTGGCGCCTCGGGATCCATTGGGTGCTTGGTCATCCGGAAATCGGCGAACGAATTTTGATTGTGGGTTCAGGCGCGTTTGCAATCGAGGTGGCGCGCGAAACCCTCAACCGGCCCGATGCCGGATTTCGCGTCGTCGGTTTTGTCGATGACGATCCGGCGCTCGTCGGCAAGAGCCTAATCAACCCAAAGGTAATCGGCATAACTTCCGAACTGGCTGCGCTCGTCAAACGCGAGAGCATCGATCGACTGGTCGTGGCGATCGCCGATCGTCGCGGCGCATTTCCGACGCAGGAATTACTGCGGCTCAGTTTAGCGGGCGACGTTTCGATTGAAGAGAGTGCTTCGTTTTATGAACGCATTACTGGCCGGGTGCTGCTCGATCTGATTCGTCCGTCATGGTTGATATTTTCGACTCGCGGCCGCCGCGCGCGCACCAACGAAGTCATTCGCGTCATGATTCACCGCGCCGTAGCTTTTGTGGGCGCGGTTCTCTCGTTACCGATCGCTCTGCTCACCGCGTTATTGATCAAGATCGATTCGCGCGGTCCGGTGCTGTACAAGCAGGAGCGTGTCGGCAGAAACGGCCGCACCTTTACCCTGATGAAGTTCCGCTCGATGCGCGTCGACGCTGAAAAGGACGGACCAGTTTGGGCCAGCAACGGCGACCATCGCATGACGCGCGTGGGCCGCATCATTCGCAAGATCCGCGTCGATGAGATTCCGCAGTTTTGGAACATCCTGCGAGGCGATATGAACTTCGTCGGTCCGCGTCCCGAGCGGCCGCACTTCGTCGCTCAGCTTGCCGAAGAAATCAATTATTACGAGCAGCGGCATCTGATTGCCCCGGGGCTGACGGGTTGGGCACAAATCAAGTATCCGTACGGCGCGTCGATCGAAGATGCCAAGAAAAAGTTGGAGTACGACCTGTACTACATCAAGAACCAGGGTTTGATCCTCGATGCCACGATCATGTTCGAGACGATCAAAACGATTCTGTTTGGAAGGGGAACGTAACTCGTTTAGCGGCGGGCGTTGCCCGCCGAGTCAGGCAACGCCTGACGCGAAACAAACGAGATGGAGGTAACCATGAAGAAGTTTTTCACTCAGACTCTTGTATTGCCGATTGCGTTGACGGTCGGGGCCAGCAGCTTTGCACAATCGCCAAACAACTCCACGCGTCAACGGCGCTCTGGCGCTGACAGCGCGCAGCAAGGCAGCGACAACGTCACGCAACCCGCGGACGATAAAGCGTCGGACACGAAAACTAATAAGGACCAAAAGCCTGAAGTCAACGCCGACGCGACGACCAATCGCCAGGACCAGTCTTCGGAAGAGGCAGCCATCATTCCTTATTACAACAACTTCTTCCTGAACTATCGGCTCGGCCCGGAAGACGTGATCTCGGTAAACGTGTTTCAGCAGGAGAAATATTCTCGACAGGGCATCAAGATTCCGCCCAGTGGCCGCATCTATCCATCCGCGCTGATTCCCGAAGGGATTTTTGTCAACGGCAAGACGCCCGATCAGGTTGCCGAGATTATCAGGAAGCGCTATGACGAATACATAATCACTCCGCAAGTCTCGGTTTCATTGGATCAGGCTGGATCATATCGCTACAGCGTCGTCGGTGACGTCGCCGCCCCTGGAATTAAGTTAATGACGCGACGCTTGTCGGTGAGCGAAGCGGTCGCCGAAGCCGGTGGCGTTCTGCAAACCGGCAATCGCAGCAAGATCGTCGTGCTGCGCAAGCAAGCGGACGGCACACTGAAGCCGATCCCGGTTAATCTCACTGCAGTTTACAAAGGCCAGGCTCCCGATGCCGTTTACCTCGTGCCAGGCGATCAGGTCATCGTGCCGGGCAACAAGCTGAAGAAGCTGCAAACCATCATGGGTTTCACGCAAGTGATCGGTTTCGCGAATATGTTTAGAGGCGGATGGTAAAAGACAGCAGGCAGAATGCAGTAGGCAGTGCGCAGGAGTCTTATCGTTACTCCTGCTTTCTGTCGTCTGCCTTCTGCGTACTGCTTACTGTCTACTGTCTACTGCCGACTGCCTACGGCTCCTCGTGGTCTCGTCAACCTTCCGGAACGATGGCGTGGCTGCACGCCGTTTATTTTCTCGATCACAATCATGGATGGGTCGCGGGCAGCAACGGCACACTGCTGCGTACGATCGACGGCGGTGCAAGCTGGACCAGGGTCGCAATTCCGCGGGACGATTTTCGCGACGTTTATTTTTCCAATGAAAACGTCGGCTGGCTGCTCGCTCAACGGGACCTGCTGAAACTCAAAACAAATGAACGCAGCTCTTATCTGCTAACCACAAATGATGGCGGCGTCACGTGGCGTCGCGTATTTCTCAACACCGCGGACGTGAATGTTCGATTCGCGCGGATGCTCTTCATCGACGCACAGCACGGCTGGGTATTCGGGGAAACTGGTGTAGTGTTCGCGACGAGCGACGGCGGCGCGCACTGGATACCACAGCGTTCGGCGACCAAACACTTGCTACTCGGCGGCGCCTTCGCTAGTTACCGTGGGTTCATCGCCGGCGCGGGAGCAACGATGATGCAAAGTGATGATGCCGGCGCGACCTGGCGACTCACAGTCCTGCATAGTTCTGGAACCGCGCGATTGAATGCGGTCAGCGCATTTGAAAATTCTGCCTGGGCCGTCGGTGAGGCAGGTTTGATCTTCGCCACCAAAGACGGCGGCCGTTCATGGTTCAGTCAAGGTTCAGACGTCAACGTCGATCTTTCAGATGTGAAATTCATCGACGCGCGCGAAGGTTGGGCCGTTGGCGCGCAAGGGGCCGTGCTGCATACAAGCGACGGCGGGGCTCACTGGACCATCGATCCAATTTCGATTTCGCACGCGCTCGAACGAATCTTCGCCGTCGATCGCGGACACGTTTGGGTCGTTGGATTTGGCGGGACGATTTTGAAATTAGGCGAGACGAGCGCGCCTCGTTTGAAGAGTTAGTTTCGTTCGCTCCGCCAGGAGCGAAATGTTTACAGTCAATCGCACACTTCAGTTCTTACGAAGAAGCGACATCGCGTGCGATGTCGCTTCTTCGCCTTTAGGACAACGGATACCGGATTCTAGAAATATTTCGCGCCTACGGCGCGATGCATTCAGCATATTTTGCGATCTCATATCACGAGCCAAAAGATTCTATTGACATAGCGGCGCTCGGAATAGTAGAACTGCGCCGCTCGCTCTGTTAATGATCATTTTCAAAAGCCCGAGGAGAACCCGAATGAAAAGACATCTACCCCTGGCGGCGCTGTGTGTGTTGGCGTTCGCCACTTTCTGTTTTGCTCAACCTGAAGCAACGGCCTCACCCTCCCCGAAGCCCAAGCCGCGCATGAGCAAGGCCGCGTTGCAGAAGAAGCTGGCCGCGAATGAAACGGCGCTGTGGAACGCCTGGAAAAACAAAGATGCCAAGCCATTTCAGAATTGGCTCGCCGCGGACAGCGTGATGATTGGCGATCAAGGCGTCGGCACCAAAGGCGACGTGGTTAAGATGATGGCTGCAATGCCTTGCGAGGTAAAGTCATTCACGCTTAGTGATTGGAAACTTTCAATGATCGATGCAGACGCCGCGGTGATAACTTATAAAGGCGTTGCTGAGGGCACTTGCGCCGGCAAACCCATACCAACCGTCTGGGCGAGCAGCGTTTGGGTCAATCGCAAAGGCAAATGGATGGCGTTTTCGCACCAGGAATCAAATGTCGGTGCGCCTTAGCGCCTCGAGTTAGCTTGAGCCGCACAGAGATCGGGCAGGTCGATCGACCTGCCCGCTGCTTGAAGTTCAGCTTTAGTTATCAGCTGTCGTGACCTCAGTGAGCTTCGTCACGTCGAGTTCGTGCCGTTATAGTTTCCTTCCACGGCGACTTTGACAACTTTCGCGGTCTTGCTGCTCTTCGATAATTCCGCCGCCATGCCATCACCTTTTTCCGTTAACTTGTAACGTTTGTTGTCGTCGGTAACGACGGAATAGCAGCTCGTCTCGCAACTATCCATCAACGCGCAACTCCGCGAATGAGTCTTGGCGCGCGCACCGAGATCCTTCGCTCCATCAGCGCAGGCATTGTCAATGGCTAAAATCAGTCGGCGCTACGCGCGGACTGATGATATTTCGTTTAGACGCAGCCTGCTGACGGGGTGGTACTGACCTCACCTTCAGCGAAATTTCGCAGGGCTTGAGAAAAACCCCGCAACTTTAGCAACCCAGCTGTAGTTTTTCTCAACAGTTAATGCGGCACGATCATTGCGAAATCATAGGTGTTCCCGAATGTGGGAATTGCTCAGAGAGATAAGTTTCATTCAGGAAGGTGACAGCAATAATGAAAAGGATCGCAGCAGTTTTGATCGGCCTGCCACTCGTTGCCGCAGCGTTATTGATCTCGGTGCCGGCGCGCGCCAACGACGATGACACCGCCGCCGTGTACAACACGAAGTGCAAGATGTGTCATGGCGCAACCGCCGAGAAGAAGGTCGACAAGACGAAAGCAGACGATGCTTTGATTCAAGTAGTCCTCGACGGCAAGGCCGCCGAGAAGCCGCCCAACATGCCGGCTTTCAAAGAGAAGGGCATTACACCGGATCAGGCCAAAGCGCTTGTTGGTTACATAAAGTCTTTGAAATAACCACAGTCCCTCCGTGCTTGGACCAGCGAAGCGCTGCCTACCGGGTGACGGCGTCTCACTGGTTGTGATAGCTCTCTCGAGAAATCGTGAGAGCTATCTTTTTATCAGCGTGTTGGGCGGATCGTTCCTGTGATGCTAGTCACCGCGAAGGAAGCGATAGCAGGTCTATCCTTCATTGTGAATCCCTCCCGGAAAGAAGCAGAAATCGTGCAGCGTCATGTGGCTCTCTTAATCACACTGCTTGCGGCGTTGTTGTGTGCGACGATTACGCTGACATTCTTGAACGGCGCGCATGCGCAAAACACGTCGGCGTCAAATTCATCGACACCCGTTCAACCTAATGCCGGCAGTATCATCGGTGGTCCAAATGCGACGTTGCCGGCGCGGTTGCCAGAGCTTCAGTGCCAGGGATGCCATGGACCCGGCAGGCAGCTTCCGTATCTCGCGGGCTCGCTCTTTCACAATGAGCCGCACAAAGGTTACGACCACAGCTTTCACGCGCAAGCGAAACAGAACGGCGCCAAGGCGGCGGCGTGTCTTGATTGTCATACCAAGAACGGCGACATGACCACGATCCTGCCGCCGAGCGATCCGAAATCGACAATCAATCGCGCCAACATTGCCGAGACCTGCGGGCGCTGTCACGGCGACAAGTCCGTGATGCAGGGCAGCGGCATCAGCAATCAACCAATACTTGCTTATCGCGAGAGCGTGCACGCGAAAGCGATCGCGCGCGGCAACATGAGCGCCGCCGTTTGTACTGATTGTCATAACGCTCACGACATCGAGCCGGCGGCGAATCAGCAATCGACAATCGCGCGAGTGAATATCCCGAACACTTGCGGCAACTGTCACGCGACCGAATCGCGCGAGTTCCTGCAGAGCATTCACGGGCAAGCGATTGTCCGCGGTGTTTCGCGCGCGCCGGTGTGCACGGACTGTCACGGTATTCATAACATCCTGCAACCATTTGATGGAACGAAGGAGACAATTAAGCCCGCGGTCGGCACGGACAGTTGTGCGAAGTGTCATGAAGGCGTGACGTTGACAACAGAATTTGGTGTCGCCAGCGGCCGCGTCAGCAGTTACAAAGACAGCTATCACGGATTGGCTTCGCAACTCGGATCGAAAGTCGTCGCGAACTGCGCGAGCTGTCACGGCGTACACAACATCCTGCCATCATCTGATACGCGTTCGATGATCAATTCGGCGAACCTGCAACAGACTTGCGGCCAATGTCACGTGGGCGCGAGCGAGAACTTCACTAAAGGCAAAATTCATTTCGCTTCTGAATTGGTCTCGAACGTTTCCACGCATGACATGGGCGCACGCGGCACGCGCATCGTGCGTTGGATTTATCTGCCGCTGATCTTTCTCACGATTGCCGGAATGGTCGGTCACAACTTGTTGATTTGGCGCAAGAAATTAATTGCGCGACGACGGGAGCCACGCAGCGTCGTGCGTCTTACCGCCAACCAACGCGTGCAGCACTGGCTGCTGCTGACGAGTTTCATCGCGCTCGTCTTGAGCGGTTTTGCGCTGCAATATCCCGATTCGCTTCTGGCCTGGCTTTTGGGATCGAATGAATTTCTGCGACGCGTGCTGCATCGCACCGCGGCGGTCATCATGCTCGTCGTGGGTGTGTATCACCTTTTGTACCTGGCGTTCTCGAAAGACGGGCGGCGATGGGTTAAGGACATGCTGCCTAAGTTGAAAGACATGCGCGACGTCGTCGGAAATTTCTCTTACTACCTCGGCATCAATCGAGTGAAACCCAAGATCGCGCGCTTTGGATATGCAGAAAAGGCCGAGTACTGGGCCGTTATCTGGGGCACCTTCATCATGGGTCTGACGGGTCTGATGATTTGGTTCAAGATCAGTCTCTTCAGTTTTCTTGCGCGTTGGTGGATCGATATCGCACTGGCGATTCACTTTTACGAAGCGGTGCTCGCCACGCTCGCGATCATCATCTGGCACTTCTATCACGTAATTTTCGATCCCGACGTTTATCCGTTAAACTTCGCCTTCATCGACGGGCGAGTGCCCGAAGAGTTTTATCGCGAAGAGCATGAGCTGGCTTTCGAGCAGATGAACGAGCCGGCGGAACCGCAAGTGCCCAGCCCCGGGAGCGCTGCCGACGCAATTCCGGGCACCGCGGAGGCAGCCGAGAGCTTCGCCAAGTAAAATGGACCATCAATCGATCCACCTGAGCAGGCCGCCAGACAGACCCGGCCAAATCGAACCGCTTGCGCCCAAGGCGCCCAGCCTCTTTCGTAACTACATCAGCTTTGTCGGCGGCGCGATCGCGATCTCCAGCCTCGTCAGTATCGTTCTGCTCTTCTTGATCGTAGTTACTTCCTCGATCGAAAACCCTTACATCGGCATTCTCACGTACATCATTCTGCCGGCGGTCTTTATGTTTGGTCTGTTCGTCGCGCTGCTCGGCCGCTTGATCGAGC
>DASQYL010000076.1:0-7503 GCA_035639235.1 Pyrinomonadaceae bacterium
AATCTCAGCCGACGCAGCCGTGGCTTTCACCGCATCCGAAACGGCTTTGCTCTTGCGCGCATTCTCTTGTTGCGCCGTGAGCGCCTGGCCGCTTTGAGTCACCACCGAAATCGTCAGCGTCGCCGTGTCGGGTTCGACGCGCGACGTTGCTTCGCCGGCGACAGTAACCTTAGTCGTGCGGCTGGTCTTCTGCGCGCAGCCAATTACCGCAAACAAGACGATGCACATGCTGACAAGAAATACTAAACGCGGGACCTTCATGATTTGCCTCCGATGTATTGAAGTGCTTGCCGTCGTTTAGACGACAAGATTTGATTTGAGTTCCGAAAAGACTGAACAATCCGATTAAAGCTTCTTGCGCGAAGCGCAGAGCTAGCGAATCATCATCACGACTTTTCGCTCACGCGCGCCGTCGAACTCGCAAAGAAAAATTCCCTGCCAGCGTCCCAGCATCAAACGTCCATCGGCAAAAGGAATGGTGACACTTGGACCAACGAGACTGGCTTTGATGTGGGCATCGGAATTCTCTTCGCCGTGATGAAAGCCCATCCCATGTTGCGGAATCAAAGTTCGGAGCGCGTGCAACATGTCACGGGGCACGTCAGGGTCTGCGTTTTCATTCACGGTCAGTCCCGCCGTCGTGTGTTGCACATAAAGCACCACGATGCCTTCCTGCGCACCCGACTCGTCGAGGCGGCGTTGCACCTCGTCGGTGAATTCGACCAGTTCTTCGCGTTGATGTGAACGAACTTTGAGAAGCTGCATTTGAATGATTGTAACGCAAATCCGAAGTAGCTCATTTACTCGGTCGCTTGGAAGTGTTCTGACCTTTGCGCTGGGCGTCTGCCGCGCCGCGCTTGGCCGCGACGTTTTCAATCTCGGCGTTGACTTCGCCGCCGATCAAGACCGCCGCGCCCGTCAAGTACAACCAAAGCATCAAAACGATCACCGCGCCGAGTGAGCCGTAGGTCTTGCTGTACGAATTGAAGAAGTGCAGATAGCCTTTGAACGCAAACGAGACCAGCAACCATAAGACGACGCCGATTGCTGACCCTGGAGAAATCCATTTCCAATCCTGATCGCGCAAGTCAGGCGCGAAATAATAAATCAAAGCAAAGGCTAGCAGCATGAAGATGAGGGCGATGGGCCATTGCAAGACTTTCCAAGTGATGATGAAAGCGTCGCTAAAACCATAGCTTGCGCCGAGGTGCTCGGCGATCTTGCTGCCGCCGAAAATGACAACGACGGCGCCGATGATTGAGATCGATAGCGCGACAGTCAAGCCTAGTGCGACCAATCGTTGCTTCCACCACGGACGAGTTTCGCTTGAATCGTAGGCCGTGTTCAGCGATTGCATCATCGCGCCGACACCGCTGGCCGAAGCCCAGAGCGCTGCCAGCAATCCGAACGATAATTTGCCGGCGCCGCTCGCGCTGCTGACTTCCCACATTGTCTTGTCAATCAGTTCGAAAGCGGACGACGGCATCACCTGCGACAGATAATTGAAAAGCGCGTGACGCATGCCCGTTCCCGAACCAAGCACTAAACCCATTGTGGAGGTGAGAAAAATTAGCAACGGGAAAAGCGCCAGCAGAAAATAGTAAGCGAGTTTGGCGGCATCGCCGAAAACGTCGTCGGCTTGAATCTCTTTCCAGACGCGTTTGCCGAATTCTTTGAAACTTAGACCGCTAAGCGACCACATGGATTAATTGTAGCGTGAATGTCAGATACGGCTTCATGGCAAATTGGCCACAGATGAACACAGATTTACACGGATTAGAACTATGGGTGTGAGTTCCTTCTGATCTGTGTTCTATCTGTGTGAATCTGTGGCTAATGTCTATCGCGAATGGGAAAGTTAATCTTCTTCCTCGCCGCTGACTCTGCGAATCTTGATGGTGGAATCTGCGGGTGACGGCGTTGAATTCGGCAACGGATAGATCGCGTGCGCGCCCACCTCCGAACGGAAGTTGCCGTTGTCGTCGTAGAGCCGGCGATACTGCAGCGTGTTGCGCACGACTCCCTGGATGTAAAGCCGCGTCTCGCGAAACGGCACGGCCTCTTGCCATTCATCGATTTGCAGCGGCAGCGACGCTCGCCATTGGACCACGCGCTGCGGACCGGCGTTGTAAGCAGCGGCGACGTATTCGATGCGGCCGTATTTGTCGATCTGATCTTTGAAGTAAGCCGTACCCAGTTGAATGTTCAGGCGCGGTTCGAAGAGCGAATCCATGGTAATAGTGCGATCGACGCCGATTCTTTTTGCGGTCGTGATGCCCGTCGGGACCAGCACCTGCATCAACCCGTAAGCGCGCGCCGGTGAAACTGCGCGCGGATTGAAAACTGTTTCCTGACGAATCAAACCAGCAACCTGGTACGGATCGAGACCGCGCGCGCGCGACTCCTGCTTGATGATGTCCCAATACTGCAGGGGATAGAAGACGTCCCATTCATCCGGGCGCATTTCTTCCGGATTCATCTGTGAATAATCGGGATAACTCTTCTTCAGATAATTCAGCGCTTGCACGTTGTCATTCCTGGCGCGAAAGATTTTCGCGATGGCCAGATTGACGCGCGGACTTGAGGGCCCCGCGGCCAAAGCCAGGGTCAATTCGGTAAGAGCCTCGTCGTCCATGCCGACGTTCGACAATTGATCGGCCTTGGCGATGTGCGCATCTTCGTTTGGGCCAGCGGTCTCTTCGGCGACGGTAACTGTCTGGAGGTTCGCCACAGCTTTGCCGATTTCCGAGTCGGCAGAGAAATTTGTGCGCGGCACGTTGCCGTTTCGGCCCATGTCGTCGAGGCGTTGCTTTGCGAGATAGCCATACCAATTGGCGGCGTAGCGCGCTTGCAATCCTTCGTAGATCGCCCGTGCTTCGGCGAGTTTGCCGACGCGCTCGCTGTCGCGCGCCGCCCAGTAAGCAGCTTTGCCGCGAAAATCAGAATTGTTGCCGGCGTAGACCCCGAGATGTTCAGTCAGGAGCCGCGATGACTCCGCATAATTTTTCGCTTCGTGAGATTTCCAGGCTACATAGAACTGCGCCGGAGTAACTTCGGGTTTGCCGGGATAGAAATTTACCGCCGCGCGATAGAAGTAGCTGGCGTCGACATCGTCCTTTTGCGATTCTGTGTATTGACCCAACTGGGCAAAAGCGCGTACGGACCAGTCGCTGCCGGGAAACGTTCGATGAAGTTCATCGGCGAGGTTACGCGCCTGCGTCCACTGCTTTGCCTGCCCGTAGGCCAGAGACAAATTGAACATTACCTCAGCGCGTAATTCGCCAGTGCTCGTCGGCATGTCGGCCAATGCTGTGGCCGCTTCAGGAAGTCTGCGACTTTCAACTGCCGCAAGCACGCGTCGTTGCTGCATGGCCGGTGTCACACTGTTGGGAAATGCTGTGACGGCGGTCGTGTAAGCATCGTAAGCATCAGAAAAGTTTTTTACCTGAAAGAGATCATCGGCGCGCTTTGTCGCCTCTTCGGCATTCGCCGCAACGATACTGGAATTCAGGCGGATCAACGCGGCTTTAGCTTCGAGAGCATCAGGGTGACCGCCCGCATAAAAATAGGCTCGTCGATAATTCGCCAGCGCGCGAGTTGTATCTCCCGATTGTTCGTACGCTTTGCCAATTAAAAAGAGCGCGCTGCCGTCGTCTTTAGCTGCCAGCGATTTCAAAACAACCGGCACAGCTGTGGCCTGATTCTCTTCAAGCAACATCCGCGCATCGCGCAGCGAGCTTTCGCGCGCCAACAGGGAACTTTGAAAATCGCGCGCCAGCTTTTCATAGGTCGCGCGGGCTTCGACGCGACGACCAGCTTGTTCCAGAGCCTGCGCTTTCATCCACAACGCGTAATCGCCGATGACCGTGTACCGAGCGATCGCTGAGGAATCGAGCAGCGACGCCGCGCCCGCAAAATCCTTCGCGTTCAGCCTGATGCGTGCATGAACAATCTTCGCAAGCGATCCAGCCGTCGTGTTCGGAAAGTCTTTTTCAATCTTCGCTACTGCATCTTCCGAAGGCATCACGCCGCCGCGGGTCATCGAGCGCAGTGTCTGACGCGCCTGCAATTCCGCCGGCGTCTGCTGGAGCGGACGACAACTGGCGATCAGAAACAGCGGCGCGATAACGACACAAATTGTGCTGAGACTCATGAATAATAACGCGAAGCGATGTTGGCGAAGCGTGATCATAATGATGTGACTGCTTTGATGCGAGCGTTCGCGGGGCAGATGGTTATCTTAACACGAAGAACACGACCGTAACCGGCGTTAGAGCGCCGACTTTAGTCAGATAGCTCTTTACCAGAAAAGGCGCGACTGAAGTCGGTGCTGACACCCGCAACTCTGGTCCGCCGAGAAAAATATTCACGTGCTGGAATAACAGGAATCGCGAGCCAGCGTGGTCCCAAACTCTAATGCCTGGTTAGGGCTCTTACCGATAACGTGGCAAGGCTCCTCGCTGTGTAGCGGCCAAATGAATTTAGCCGTGGCTTTTAAGCCACGCCGCCGCAGAGACGATCCTTCCGTCGCGTAGCAACGACTGAAACACGCGCCTCGAATCAATGGTGGTCTGATTCAGTCGTCGCCACGCGACGGACTATTATTCGCGAGGTTACCGGACCTTAAAAGGTCTGGCTAAAATCAAGCGTCGGTAGGTGATGGCAAACACTCTTAAATAGCATTTCCACCGGATTCTTTGGATAATCCAATTTCCGAGAGCACTCTGCCACAAAATAATTCTCGGCGGTGTTCCATCTTTGGGAATAAATGCGCGCTGGAGTTCAAACCGCGATCGATTCACTTTCAAGCCAAACTGAAGCCGGAAGTAACCGCTTGAGTTTTGATGAGGCGTTTACGCTTCATCATCGGTCGGTATTTGCGACGGCGCGCGCGGTCGTGCGCGATCCGGCTGTGGCTGAGGAAGTCACGCAGGAAGTTTTCCTGAAGCTGTATCGGAATTTCGATTCGAAACCGGCGGACGATTTGCTGAAGCCGTGGCTCTTGCGCGTCACCTTGAATGAAGCGCGCAATACTCTGCGCACTCACAGTCGCTCACTGGCGCGGGAGGCAGTCTATCAAAAAGAATCAGCTCAGATCGTCGCCCAGATCGACTATGAGCAAAAGCAGCAAGTCGAAGCCGTGCGCCGCGCGCTCGACAAAATTAAAGAGCCGATGCGCAGTTGCTTGTTGCTGAAACACCAGGGGCTTTCGTATCGCGAAATCGCGCAGACGCTGTCGCTGAAAGAAAATTACGTCGGCAGCCTGGTAGCCCGAGGACGAAAAGAGTTTGCGCGGACGTACGGCAAGATTGGAGCTAGACCATGAAGAATTGTATCGACGAAGGAACTCTTCAGGCATGGTTCGACGGCGAACTGCCGGCGAATAAAGCGGCAGAGATCGCCGCGCACTTGAACGCGTGTGCCTCATGTGCTGAAACCGCGCGCACAGTCGAAGCGGAAAACCTCTTGCTGTCGGAAGGTTTGGCCGTAGAATTTGCTGCGCCGATTCCGAGCGAAAGATTGCGGGAGCGGCTTGATGCCGTGGTCGCAGGTCGGCAAGCAACGACCGTCGGCATCAGGCAATCACGACGGAATCCAGTCGCGGAGTTCTTCGCTTCGTTTCGACCGCTGGCCTACGCGTCAGTTGCCGCGATGATTCTGCTGGCCGCGATTATTGGTTTCGTTTACTTCAAGCATCAAGAGCGAACATCGATCGCGATTGGGAGTAATCCGGCTGCGGTAACCCCGGCTCCTAAGCAATCGCCCGAGCAGATCGTGCAGCGAAACCTTGACGAAGTGCCAAATCCTCTTCCGGCAACATCGCCGCAGTTAACGCAGGTGTCATACAAATCAAAAGCTCAGCCCCGCACGAAAGCGTTTGAACCGCATGCAACCTCTCTGTCGTGGCCAGAACAGCAATACAAGTACGCGATTGCGAAGCTCAACGAAGCGATAAAGATTCAGCCGCCGCTGAAACCCTCGGCGCTGGTTGAGTACGAATACAATATGGCTGTGATCGATAACGAGATCGCCGCGGGACGCGCTGCGGCGAAGAAGAATCCGAAAGATCCGCAAGCCGCACAGTCCGTGCTGACGGCATATCAGAACAAGATCGACTTGATGAATCAGATCGCCGATGCGCGGGTCTTGAAATAATTGCCACAAATACAGGCCGTTCAGTGTTTTGTCATTAGAAGCAACAGAAAAAGTTTTGAGAGGCAGACCCATGAAGAAAGTAGCCCTTTTAATCGCCGTCCTGTCCGTTGCCGTCGCAGCATTAGCTCACAATCAGATGCGCATAGTTCACGCGCACGCCGCGGCTCTCAGCCAATTGTCTTTCGCCGATCCGACGCCGGACAAACCCAAGAACAAAGACGGAGACAAACGGAAAGAAAAAGATCAAACTCCCAGAGGCGACGAGCTAACTGAAAACTTTAGCCAGTCCTATCCATTGTCGGCGACCGGCCGCGTCAGCATCGCGAACATCAACGGCAACGTGCATATCAATGTCTGGGATCAGAATTCAGTCAAGGTCGACGCCGTCAAGCGAGCTTACAGCCAGCAACGTCTGAGCGAGGTGTCGATCGACGTACGCACCACCGCAGATAGCGTAGAAATCAGGACGAAGTATCCCGAGGATCGCAACTACAGTGGTCGGAATCGCGAAGAGCGATCCGCAAGTGTCGAATACACGCTCACAATTCCGCGGCGCGCGCGCCTCGACGGCGCCGAACTCATCAACGGCTCACTGGATATCAACGGCGTGCAGGGTGACGTCGATGCGTCGCTCATCAATGGGAATTTGAGAGCATCCGGCATGGGCGGCGACGTAAAACTCTCAACTATTAACGGCGCGGTTGAAGCGAACGTCGCAAATTTGGATAAATCGAAGAGCGTAAAAGTGAACTCGGTCAATGGCTCGATCACGATTTACCTTCCGTCCGGTGCGAATGCTGAGGTCAAAGCGAGCACGCTGCACGGAGCCATCACCAACGACTTCGGTCTAAGCGTCGATGATGGTCAATACGTCGGCCATAGCCTGCGCGGTCAAATCGGATCCGGCGGCGCGCAAATTAAACTCAGCAACGTCAATGGTCCGATTGCTATTAAACGCGGCCTGTCGATGTAATCCGCCACCCTATTTCTAAATCAACCCAAACAATTGAGCCGAGCGAATCATTTGATTCTCTCGGCTCAATTGTTCCTGGCGGTGCCGTCTACTGCTTACTGCTGCTCACCGCCAACTACCTGCTGATTTTGGCAGCGCATACGGGACTCGAACCCGTGATCTCTGCCTTGAGAGGGCAGCGTGTTAACCAACTACACCAATGCGCCGTAATTGTGGATTATAGAGGCGGCCCGCAGCGCTCGCAAGCGAGGTTTGCGAGTCGTACGACACCTTGTAAGAATCGCAAGCTAACAGCTTGCGCTACATGTGCCGTTCGTCACATTTGCCATCTCCCTTCGCGTGGTATACTCCGCCTTCGAAATTCCACTCCATAC
>DASQYL010000077.1:0-4187 GCA_035639235.1 Pyrinomonadaceae bacterium
CTTCCTGTGGGATGTACATTACCGGCCGGTGCCCGGTGTCGCGCCCCAGTATCCGATCGCGGCCGTCTATCGCAACACCGCGCCCGCCGCAACTTCGCCCTGGGCCATGCCCGGCGATTACAAAGTTGTACTCACCGTGAACGGCAAGAGTTATGCGCAGCCCTTGCATCTCGTCATCGATCCACGCGTCAAAACTTCCACGGCTGATCTTCAAAGACAGTTCGATGCGTCGATGAAGATGTATCAGGAACGCCTTGCGCTTGATTCAATTTCGGAAGACGCGCGCAGAATTCGCGGACAGCTTACCGAGCTGCGCGCTAAGGTCACCGACGCCACTCTCAAGAGTCATGTCGACGCGCTCGCCGAGAAGATTCAAGGCGTCGCCGGCGGCGGCGGCGGAAGATTTGGCGGAGGCGGCGGTGGTGGCGCAGGTGGCGGCGCTTCGCGCATGACTGCGTCTTCGGTAAGCGGCCGTGCAAGCACTCTCTTTGGATTGATTGAGGAAGCCGACGTTGCGCCAACCACGCAAATCATGGCGGCCATCCCTGACGTCTTGAAAGATTCGCGGACAGTGCAGCAGAGTTGGGATGCAATCAAGTCTACGGATATCCCGGCGCTGAATCAGGAATTGCGGGCTGCCGGTCTTCCCGCGATTGTGATAGCTAATCGGTGAGCAGCGCTCGAGCTTAGCAAGAATCGGAATTGGCTCATCATTAAGCGTTTGATCGTAAAAAGAGTCACGCTTACGGGAACACGGTTTCAGGCGCAGACGAGCCGCCATCAAACCAGGTCTTGAGGGGCCTCGCAAGACTTTGTCCGGCGAAATAGTGCGAGGTCTCAAACTGCTCAAAATCCCGCCATTTTCCTTGGAAATCCCAACGAATTCAGCCTTTTAACCCTTCGTTAGGTTGGGTTATGCGAGGCCAACTCACAAACGGGTACAGCAAAAATCCGATAAGCCTGCGCGACGGCGCCAGTGCTGTGTTTCGGCGGCGCGGACTTGTTTTGTTTGTGTTTTTGACAGTCATTGCCGGAACGATTCTCGTGACGCTGATGCTTCCAAATCGCTACGAATCGCGCATGAAAATTCTGGTCAAGAACCAGCGCGTCGATGTCGCGATTACTCCCGAAGCGACGACCGGCATGAATGCCCCGACCGTTGAAAACGAAGTCAGCGAAAACCAAATCAATTCCGAAATCGAGTTGCTGAGCAGCAAGGATCTGCTCACCCAGATCGTGAACGAGACAGGTTTGGCAAACCAGGAGACGGGAATTTTCGGCGGCGCGTCAGAGGCCCAGCGCGTGGAGTTGGCCGTCAATCGCCTAATGAAGGACCTGACGATGACGCCGGTGCGTAAAGCCAACATCATTACCGTCAGCTACACGTCGAACTCACCGCAACTCGCAGCCTCGGTGCTGAAGAAGCTCGGCGACCTATATCTTGAAAAGCACCTGAAGTTGAATCATCCGACCGGCGCATCGGACTTCTTTAAAGACAAGGCTGACGCATATGAATCGCAACTGAAGGAGTCGGAGCAGCGGCTGACTGACTTTCAACAGCAGAACAACCTCGTTGTTTTGAGTCAGCAGAAAGAACTGACATTGCAAAAGACTGCCGAGGCGAAGACCAAGATGTTGGACGCCGACGCGGCTTATAACGAAGCGACCAACCGCATCGCGCGTGTCGAGCAACAACTCGCCGCGATGCCGAAGCGCGTGGTCACGCAGAGCCGGCAGCTTCCAAATCAGTATTCCGCCGAGCGTCTCAACACGATGATGGTTGAGTTACAAAACAGACGGACGCAGTTGCTGACGAAATATCTTCCCGACGATCGGCTCGTGCGCGAAGTCGATGCGCAAATTCGGACCGTCCAGGACGCGCTGAATCGAGCCGAACAGAAGACTTCGGTTGAAGAAGCGACGGACTTGAATCCTCTGCGCCAGACGCTCGAGACCGACTTGTCGCGGGCCCGTTTGGACCAGGCTGGAGCTAAGGCGCGGCGCGACACGCTCGCAGCGCAGTTGCAGCAATATGACGCGTCGCTAAAGAAACTCGAAGGGGACACTGCGAAGCACGACGATCTGGAACGCGAGAAAAAAGAGGCCGAAGACAATTATCAGCTTTACGCCAAGAAGCGTGAAGAAGCTCGGATCGCCGACGAACTCGATCGGCAGAAGATCACCAACGTATCGATCGCCGAAGCCGCGACCGTGCCGCAGCTTCCTTCATCTCCGAATCGTCCAGTCAATCTGCTGCTCGGAATTTTCCTGGCTACGTTTCTTAGCTTGGGCAGTATTTTTTCAGCAGAGATGTTGAGCGATGCCGTTTATACGCCGCGGCAACTCGAAGGCCTGACGGGCGCGACCGTGTTGGCAACTGTGCCCGAAAAGAGCCGTCGCATTCTGCTGCGCGATATGACGGCGTCGAGGAAGATCGAACCGCAATCGCAGCCGAGATTGCTTACTTAAGAACATGCAAGTCGAGGAACAAATCATCGCCGAGCCTTCGATGCCGCTGCTGCAAATGGAAAGCAACGGCTACAAGCAGCACAACCTGCAATTGTTGTTGGCGAGTTTACAGACGGGCGCGCATAACCTGCGCGCCGGAGCCGCGCTCGCGTTCACTTCCGCCTCGGCGGGTGACGGCGCGGGTAAAGTGGCGCAATTGTTTGCGGTTGAATTAGCGCGCCATAGCGGCCGGCGCACGCTGGTGATCGAATCGAAGAGGCTGCAAGCCCTCGGCGTCGAAGACTATTTGCAAATGCCCAGGAACTGTCATCCGACGAATGTTGAAAATCTCTGGATGTTGCCCGCCCAGAGATCGAAGCGGCGTCACACTCGCGAGAACGGCCAGGAACTGACCAAGCGATCGTTTCTGATGCGCGTGCCGCAAGACGGCGAGCAGGTCGATACAGGCCTGGGAGCGGTGGACGCGTTGCGCGTGAGCTTCGACAACATCCTGATCGATTGCGGGTCAGTAAAGGATTCTACCGACGCTGCCTTGTTGGGGTCGAATGTCGACGGAGTGGTGATCGTGGTCGATGCCGGTGCATCGCGGCGCGACGAAATCTTGAACTCGCAGAGGATGATCGAAACCGCCGGAGGCAAATTTCTCGGCTTCGTCTTGAACAAGCGTCGCTATCCCGTGCCCGAATGGCTTTATAAGCGATTGTAGTCTGAATGACGAGCGCGCAGGGATGCGCGCGAACCGCCCGCACAGATGCGGGCGCTCCTGGAGAGTGCCATGAAGTACAAACTTCTCTTAATTTCAATTTGTCTCTTTGTTTTTTCCGTAACGGGATTAGCGCAAGTGCAGTCGCCTCCACGACTGACAACCGTAACGGAAGATCGTTATCGCCTACAGCCCGGCGACGTTCTCGAAATACAATTTCGGTATTCACCCGAGTTCAACCAAACCGTTACAGTTCAGCCCGACGGTTACATCACGCTGGAGGTCGGCGGCGACTTGAAAATCGCCGGATTGACCGTCGAGCAAACGCGTCAAGCAATCCTGCGCCAGGCAAGTACACGCTTGCAGGACCCGATCGCGACGGTGCTGCTCAAGGAGTTTCAGAAACCATATTTCGTGGTCGCAGGTGAAGTAGCCAATCCTGGTCAGAAGGAAATGCGTGAACGCGTTACCGCCCTTCAGGCAATCATGCTCGCCGGCGGCCCGAAGGAAACGGCAAAGTCCTCACAAATTATCGTCTTTCGCCAGATTAACTCAGATTACGCTGAGGTAAAGGTGCTGAACCTCAAGAACATCAAACGCACCCGCGATCTCGAAAATGATCTGACGCTGCGAGCCGGTGACATGGTGTATGTGCCGCGCGACAAGCTCTCCAAAGTCGAACGATTCATGAAGATTGCGAGCGTCATGGCGCTCATGGCGCCCAGGTTGTGAGATTCGATGATTAGCCGGAGCGGAACAATTTCAGATTTCTGTCTCAAGCTGAACGACTTGTCGTTGCTACTGCTGTCGCTGGCTGCGGTAATCGTGTTTCGTTACTCGCCATCGTCGAACCCAACGTTTGTATTTGACTACTTGTCGCAGCGCATCAAGGTTGCGAATGCGCTTCTCGGCGCTTTGCTCATCTTGTCCTGGTACGCCGCGTTTGCGGCGCAGGGTCTCTACACGTCGCACCGTCTCGGTTCACGAAGCAAGGAGTTGATCGAGATCGCGCGCG
>DASQYL010000078.1:0-8394 GCA_035639235.1 Pyrinomonadaceae bacterium
GAACGACAGACACTCGGACCGACAGCCTTGCGGGTATGTCTCAGGCGATCTGAACAGGATTCTAAGCGACGCTCGCCGACGCAGCGCCCGCGATCGCCTCACGAAACTGGGCGGTGTCCGTGTACTGCTGGAATTTGACAATCTTCCCTTCGCGAAACGTGAAGAAGTGAGCGAATTGCGCGCGCACCGCGGCGCCGTTTTCTTTGTAGGTTCCGCTGTAGTAACCGTGGCCGATGATCGTGTCGCCGGCATCGAGAATTTCTTTAGGCGATACCTGGAAGCCATCCCACTGCTGGGCGATGCGCATGAAGACGCCCTCGAGCACGGCTTGCGGTCCGACGTAAGGATTGCCGTCGTCGTAAATGAAGTTCTCGGCTTCCCACCATTCAACTTGCGCATCGAGCGCTGCGACGATTGTCGGCACATCGCCGCGCGCAAACGCTTCATACATCCCACGAACTACGTTGGCATTTTCCTGTGACATGACTTGTCCTCCTAACACTCTTATCGATCGATTTGGGCCATGCGTTCCGGACTGTAGCGTGGTCCCGCAATGTTCTCAGGCGCAAGTGCAGCGTCGAGTTTATTCATTTCATCAGCATCGAGTGAGATATTCGCAGCGCGCACGTTATCTTCCAAATGCCGCCGTTGCTTGGTCCCGGGAATCGGAACGATGTCGCTGCCCTGGTGCAGCAACCACGCCAAAGCAATGGCCCCGCGCGTCGCGGCTTTGCTCTCCGCGATCTGGCGCACGACTGCCGCCGCGCGCATGTTGGCATCGAAGTTTTCGCCCTGATAACGCGGATCCTTATGACGGAAATCGCTTTCCGGATATTCTTCCGCGCGCTTCGCGTGTCCTGTGAGAAAGCCGCGGCCGAGCGGCGAGAAAGGCACGATGCCAATGCCGAGTTCGCGACAAAGCGGAATGATCCGCGGCTCGAGGTTGCGCTCCCAAAGCGAGTACTCGCTCTGCAGCGCCGCGATCGGATGCACGGCGTGCGCGCGCCTGATGTTCTGCTCGCCTGCTTCCGAAAGACCGAGGAAGCGTACCTTTCCTTCACGTACGAGATCGGCCATCGTGCCCACCACATCTTCGATTGGAACACTCTTGTCGACGCGATGTTGATAAAGCAAATCGACATGATCGGTGCCGAGGCGTTTTAACGATCTCTCAACCGCTTCGCGTATGTGCTGCGGACGGCTGTCAGTCCCGGCGATAGCGCCGTTCTGGATCTTGAAACCAAACTTGGTTGCGATAATCACACTGTCGCGTCGGTCTTTGAGTGCTCGGCCCAGCAACTCTTCATTTTTATACGGACCGTAAACTTCGGCCGTGTCGAAGAAGGTGACGCCAAGTTCGATAGCGCGATGAATCGTGGCGATCGACTCAGTTTCATCGCGCTCTTCAGGTTGGCCATACGCGCCGCTCATCGTCATGCAGCCGAGACCGAGGGCGGAAACTTTCAGATCATTTCCAAGTCTGCGCTCTTGCATATGTTTGAAGTTCGTTGGCTTGGCGCCGTTTGAGTCAACGCGAAACTACGACGTCGTCCGCGGTGTTCGGCTTTTCGTCCGGACCTGCGGATCGCAACACGAACGATGTGCGCGTGCCTTCGTATTCGTATGGTTGATGCCAGGGATCGACGCGAATAATGCGCGAAAGAAAACGGGGATTGAGGTTATCGATCAACGCGGCCTCGCTTTTCGACTCGAGATAGGACCCGCGCTCGCGCCGAAACGCTTCCAGCGCCGTGGCGATCGATTCGAGTTCCGCGCGGGCCCGCGCGGTCTTCTCCGCATTCAGAGCTTGGACCAGCAGATCGACGTCTTCCCAGCGGCGATCGCCGGTGCGAATCTCGGTGACGCGCCATTTGCCGTCGCTACCCTTATCTAACTTGAAAGCGGTTTCAACCTGCGCGGTGACTGTCGCGGAGTTTCCCATCGCCGAAACTTCTTTGATGCGCACGGCATCAGACGGCAGTTGAATGCCGGCCAGGCGCGCGATCAGACGGCGCGCTTCTTTAGGGGTGAGATCGCCCGCCGCCCGGGTGGTTGTATTTATCACGCCACCGGCAGCCACGAGTATCGCCAATGAAAAGAGCCCAATGTTTCGTTTGCTCATGACTACCTCCTGGTGAATCAACGCACAGCGTGCCGGACACGCGCAATGTTTATAGATATCGGAGCGGGCTGTTGACGTTTGCGCGGCTCTGCGGCGCGGCATCAACCCTTCGCTTTCCCAATCAACATCCGCAACATGGTTTGCAATTGCGTCGCGGTAAACGGCTTGGGCAAAAAGACGACTGCGCCCGCGGCAAAACTATCGCGCGACAGCTTTGGATCCTGTTCGGCAGTCATCATCATCACAGGGATACTCATGAAGCGCTTTTCAGTTTTCATGTAGCGGACCAGCTCCGGTCCCTGGATATGCGGCATCACCACGTCAAGGATTGCCGCAGTGAGATTCGAATGATCCTGTAGTGCCTTATAGGCTTCTTTCCCGTCGCGCGCGCCGACGACTGAAAAGCCTTCCTTCTCGAGAATGGTTTTGATGAGACGGAGAATTGCCGGATCATCGTCGGCGACCAATACACTGCCTTTTGAAGCGTTATCGCTCAATTCGTTTTGTTCAGACCGCTTCGACCGCGCGGCAGTTCTCACCTGATTTCATCGACAACTCGGCTGCCAGTTTGATAGCCGCCACCATGCTTGAATGTTCGGCTAACCCTCGGCCGACGATGTCAAACGCCGTTCCATGATCGACAGAAGTACGAATGAACGGCAGCCCCAACGTGATATTGACCGCTTCGCCGAACGACAGGCACTTAACCGGAATCATTGCCTGGTCATGATAGCATGCGATCACCGCGTCAAACTCGCCACGCGATGCGCGCAGGAACACCGTGTCGGCCGAGAATGGCCCGCTGACATTGATTCCGTCGGTCACGCGACAGCCCTGAACCGCCGGCAGAATCTCAGACGACTCCTCGATTCCAAACAATCCGCCTTCGGCCCCGTGTGGATTCAACGCGGCCACCGCAATGCGCGGATTATCGATTCCCCAGCGCCGCAATTCATGATCGGCGAGACGAATTGTTTTCTCGAAGCGCTCGCGTCTGACCAGCTCGATGGCCTGCGACAATGGCACATGCGTCGAAATCAGCACCACGCGCAGATTCGCAGCCGCAAAACCCATCGCATAGTCTTCAGTGCCGGTCAGATGAGCCAGGAATTCTGTGTGACCTGGAAAACTGTAGCCGCCGAGAAACAGAGCGCGCTTATTAATCGGCGCCGTCGCCATCGCCGCGATGCTCCCCGCCGCGCAAAGTTCAACCGCCGCTTCAATATATTCACCGGCGGCTTTTCCGGCGACCGCTGATTCGATGCCTGGCTCGACGTGTCCGTGAATGTTGTTGAGATGAAAGATTACTGGTTCGATCGCCGGCGGCTGCAGTTCTTCATCTTGCCTCACGATCTGGTAACCGCACTGCAAGTCCAGGGTGCGCGCCGTGTGGGCCAGCAGTTGCGCATCGCCGATTATGACGGGCTGACAAATCGACTTGACTTCAGGCTCCGCAACAGCCTTAAGCACGACCTCGGGACCGATGCCCGCCGGATCACCGATGGTAATGCCGACCCGAGGTCGCGCAACGACGCACTCCGCAGCTTCTTGCCTCAGAGTTTCCATTACTGATGACTGCGTATCTCCGCAGCCGGCCGGACGATATTAATACTCAGAAACGTGAGGTTCGTCGTCATCGATGCGGGTCATCTGTGATCCGCTTTCTTCGCGCGTCGCTTGCGACGCACGCTCTTCGCGGTGCCCCTGCCCCGTACGTTCTTCCGCCTTGTAGATGTACTTGATGTGCCGCTTCAACACCAGCAAATTCGGCGCCGACCTTCGATTAATTTTCAGCGCGCCGCGGTCGTACCATTCGATTGTACCTTCGATCTCTTCGCCGTCGTTCAGCACCAAAACCATCGTCGTATGAGCGTCGATCTGCTTTTTGTAATAATAAATCTCCGCGTGAGTTTCGGACGGCGGTGGCTGCCGCTTCCGTTGACCGCCACCTTGCGGTTGCGGCTGTCCTCCCCGCTGCATTCCCGGTTGGTGTCCGTTCGGACGATGCTGCTGCGTCTGCTCACGCCGCGCCTTCACGTCGGCCAACGTCGTCCTGATGAGTTTGCGATTCACAATGCCTCCTCTAATAAAAACGAAAAGAAAATAGCGACCCCGATCAATTCAGTCGTGCAGTCAAGAACAGGAAGCCGCAAGGCTGCGCCTTACCAGGAGAGATACGCACTGACCCGTTAGATTAAGTAACTTCAGGGATTGGGCGTCATGCTACACGACTGAGGGGGAAAACGCAAAGTTGAAAAACATCGGTTACATTCGATGCTCGAAGCGAGGGCCGAGGATCACCAACCGATGTTCGCAGGTTATTGCCTAATCATTCAATTTTTCAAATTAATGGTGTCCGCTGTCGAAAAACCGCAGCGGCTTAGTCCGCCTTCTTCCTGATGAACGTAGGCACGTCCAGGTCTTCGACCCGTTTCGGATTGTGCGTTCCGGGAAACTCCTCCGGCGAACGCGGCGCGTATCGCGGCGGAGTAGCCAACGGCATCTGCATATTCGTAGGAACGCTCACGGTAGCCTGCTCGTGACGGAACCCGGTTGCAATCACGGTGATCTTCATAGCATCAGCCATAGTTTCGTCTATGACGTGACCGAAAATAATGTTTGCATCTTCGTCGGCTTCTTCGCGGACGATCGATGCGGCTTCGTTAATCTCGTAAAGAGTCAGGTCGTGGCCGCCGGTGATATTGATAAGCACACCGCGGGCGCCTTTGATCGACGCCTCTTCCAGCAAGGGCGACGAGATCGCTTCCTGCGTCGCTTCGATCGCGCGATTCTCGCCGCGAGCGTAGCCGGTCCCCATCAGCGCCATGCCCATGCCCTGCATAATCGTACGCACGTCCGCGAAATCGAGATTGATAAAGCCGGGCACCGTGATTAGGTCGCTGATTCCCTGCACGGCTTGCCGCAGAACGTCATCGGCTGTCTTGAACGCGTCGGTCACCGAAGCAGTCTGCGCGACGGCGCCGAACAATCTTTCGTTTGGAATAGTGATCACCGTATCGACGGATTCGTGCAATTCGCTGAGACCTTGTTCTGCCTGTTGCAGTCGTCGTCGTCCTTCGAAATTAAAAGGCTTGGTAACCACTGCGACGGTCAACGCGCCCAATTCAGTTGCGAGCGAAGCCACGATGGGTGCGCCGCCCGTGCCCGTGCCGCCGCCCAGACCGGTTGTCACGAAAACCATGTCCGAACCTTCGAGCACTTCGATAATCTTGTCAGTGTCTTCGAGCGCCGCTTGTCGCCCAACTTCGGGATCGGCCCCCGCACCGAGACCTTTGGTCAAGCGACCGCCGAGTTGAATCTTCACCGACGCCCGCGAGCGCTTCAGCGCTTGCAAGTCCGTATTCGCGACGACGAACTCGATCCCTTCGATGCCCGCGTCGATCATGCGATTGACTGCGTTGCCGCCGCCGCCACCGACACCGATCACCTTTATGCGTGCTCCGGTAATGGGAGGTTCATCGTCGATAAAAATATTAATGCCTTTGCCGGGTTCGCGTACTTCAGGTGTCATAGTTCTATCCTCTCTCCCGAACTTGGAAGGTGTCCACTGCCTCTTTCGCTTATTTTGGGCCGGCTGGGCCATCGGCATCTATATGTTGCGGACAATATATTGTGCCAACGGGCGGCCAGCATACAACACTTGGTCAAAAAATACTACTAGTAAATCTGTTGCGAAACTTGGAAACGAAATGCGTCAAACGTCCCGTCGCGCCGCGCTTGCCGGCGCCGCTGCGTTGTTCGAGCGCATGCGCGCGTTGAGATACCAGCGCGAGGCCCGCCGCCGCTGCCCACGCCGGACTCTGAATATCTTCAATCAGTCCACCAAAGCGATCGCGTTCCGGATAACCAATGCGCACTGGCGCATCAAAAACCTGTTCCGCAATTTCAACCATGCCGTCGAGCAAAGCGCCGCCACCGGTAAGCACCACACCGCTCGACAACTGGCGATTCCAACCCGCATCGCGGATTTCATCCGACACGTGCATCAGAACTTCTTCCGCGCGCGGCTGCAAAATATCACAGAGAATCTGCCGCGATAGTTGACGCGGCGCACGCCCGCCAACCGAAGGCACCTCGACCATCTCGCCGCGCTGCGCATCGCTCAACGAGGCGCTCGACGCGCAGCCAACTGCACGCTTGATCCGTTCGGCTTCGGGAATCGGCGTGCGCAAACCGAAGGCGATGTCGTTTGTGAAGTGCGATCCGCCCAACGGAAAAACGGCCGTGTGCTGCACCGCGCCGCGCTGGTAAACGCAGAGGCCGGTGGTTTCGGCCCCGATATCAACCAAGGCCGCGCCGTATTCCTTATCATCATCAGTCAGCGTCGCTTCGGCCGCGGCGAGCTGCTCGAGAATCATGTCGGCCACAATCAACCCAGCCCGATTCACCGCGTTGATGGCATTCTGTCGCGCGGTAACCGGACTCGTCACAATGTGCACCTTGACGGCCAGCCGCGCGCCCGTCATATGGACCGGATCGTTTATGCCGTCCTGATCGTCGACGATAAATTCCTGTGGCAGACGATCGACTATCTCGCGTCCGGCGGGTAATTGAATTGCGCAAGCTGAATCGATGGCGCGACGAACATCGTCCGCAGTGATTTCGCGATCGCGTCCGGCGACCGCGACGATGGCCTGGCCGTTGAAACCCATGATGTGCGACCCCGCCAGGTTGATCGTCACTTCCTCGGCCTGGACACCACTCATGCGCTCGGCTTCTTCAACCGATCTCCTGATTGCTTCGACGGCCGCATCTGGATTGACAATCACACCTTTGCGCAGCCCGCGTGATTCGGCCTCGCCGATGCCCACCACCTGCAACATACCCTCTTCGCTCGGCGCGCCGACGATGCAGGTTACCTTGCTCGTGCCAATGTCGAGTCCGATCGTGTGGTTCGTTCGTTTGGCCATGCGTTCTCTCGCAATTCAGGGCAAGCGCAGCGCCTTACCCAATGAGGCGGGCGCAGGTTTTCTGGTCGCACCATCTTTCGTCTGGGTCCCGGACTGGCCCACTCTGCGACTCGCAATAGTGTTCTGCTTATCTGACGCAGCGGCGGCGCCGCTGCTTTCCGCTGGCTGCTGCGAAGGATTGACAGTCGCCGCGTCGGTCGATCTGGTGCCTGAAACTCGGCCGATGGTCACGCGTCCCGTTTGCACATCCACATAGGCGACAGCCGAAGCACCGGGCATTTGCTTGTAAGTGTCGAGTGCTTCCAAGGCAATTTGCAGACGGTTGCCAAGGTCATCTGCTCCCAGACGCACTTCAGTCTGCGAATCATCTCCGGCAAGCTGCGCACGCACGTCACGCAAATCGCTCAACGTCACTTCGCTCACTCTTCGCGAAACGGCAGCCGCGGTCCATTGCTTCTCGAGCTCGAGATATTTCTGGACGCGCTCGGCGTTCTCTCGGCGCGCATCTTCGCCGCCTTCTTCATTCCAACCACGGATGAAGAAAGCCGGCATGCGATCGTCGGGCTTTATTTCGCCGAGCATTACGCCTTCATCGTCCACCCAGACGAAATGGCCGGCGGAGGTTCGCACGACGGCGAGGGGCGCGCGTTCGGTTATGCGCACTCGAATCCGATCGGGCAACACGCGGGTCACAACCGCGCGGCGCACGCCTGGCAAACGACTAAGTTCATTGCTGATAGAGTGGAGGTCAGCGCGCCACACTCCGGTGCGCGCCAAGGCGCGTCGAGTAAGGCCTTGAATTTCCTCTGCGGAGACGCGTGACGTGCCCACGACGTCGATCGACTGCACCTGAAACAGCGCGGCAGAGGCTGCCATGCGATATCCGATGAACAGCGCAATTATGGCGACGATCGCAAGTATGAATTTCAATGCCTTGGGCACATAGGTGAACAGCGCGCGCGGCGAAAAATTACGCGTGCGCACCATCGAACCGTCGCGACGCGTCGGACGCTGCACGAAGCCTTTTTGTTGAGTCGCGGCACGGCGCGGGCCGCGCGATGCGATAACTTGTTCTTTCATGATCGTTGTAGCGCAAGCTGTTAGCTTGCGTAATTTCTGAGACTGAATCGCAAGCTAACAGCTTGCGCTACTTGCTGCTCCAGATTTCGACTTCGTATTCAAGATCAATTCCGTGTTCGCGTTTGACGCGGTCGCGAATTTCTTCGGCCAGCGCCAACGCGTCGGACGCCTTTGCTTCATCACCTTCAGTTACGATGAAGTTTGCGTGCTTTGGCGAAACGACTGCGCCGCCTTTCCGCGTTCCTTTCATCCCAAGATCGT
>DASQYL010000079.1:0-2367 GCA_035639235.1 Pyrinomonadaceae bacterium
TCGACAGCTATCGCAGAGCCAGGGATGACGATGAGCGCTCTGAGGTTTATCACGCGATTGAAGAAGCGCGGAAAGGTTTGAATTTGGAAATCACTTAATCGCCGTTGCAGCAGGAAGTTATGTAATTTCGAAAATCATCGACAGTTAGACGATGGCGAAAAGCTTCAACTCCTGCGACGCAGAGGACCGGAATGTCATCGCGGTAGCGAGAAAACAGTTCGGCGTCGTTTTCGATATCGACTTCCTCAAGTGTGTACAACTCTTCCACGCCGGCGTTGCGCATCTGGATCTTCATCTTCTCGCATAAGCCGCAGCCGCGTTTTGTGTAGAGCACCACTCGCAATTTCTCGGCCATCAGGTTCCCTCAGGTAGCAGTTGGGATAGTTAACGTGGTTTCTTAACTATTCGCTTGCCAAACGTCTCTTTGACGATGTATAAAAGCGCTTCTGCCGTCATTTTATATTTTTTGTTTGTCGACCGCACTTCTAGTGAACAAGACTAAATCGTTTTTCACAGAGACCGTAATCCCTGTGTCGCGGGGAGCTGTATAGGCTGTTGACAAATCCTCGGCGTTGAAGTGTGAGTGATCGCGGGTGTGATCGTGATCACCTTGGGGAGGTTTAGGGAATGAGTAGTACCTTGGACCAGTCAGACTCAAACATGACCGCACCGCCGGCAAGTGCGCCTGCTGCGGCTGCGCCCAAAGCGCCGGTGAAGTCGGCAGCCAGGCCGCCCGCGGTTGTCGTCGAGTCAAATCCCGATCCACCTGTCAACAAAATTCGCCGGCGGATCGTCTGGGCCAGTGTCGCCGGGTTTCTGACGACCTGTTTCCTGATGTTTGTGCGCTTCTTTCTGCCGCGCGCGATATTCGAGCCTTCCAGCACATTTAAAATTGGATTCCCGGGCGATTATGCACTCGGCGTCGATACCAAATATCAGCAGATGTACCGCATCTGGGTTGATAAGACGTCGGATCGTCTGTTTGTCGTTTATGCGCGTTGCACGCATCTCGGTTGCACGCCCGATTGGAAACCCAGCGAAAATAAATTTAAGTGTCCATGTCATGGGAGCGGTTACGACAGCGAGGCGATTAACTTTGAAGGTCCAGCCCCGCGACCCATGGATCGCGCGCACGTCGAACTCGACGCGGAAGGCCAGATCGTGGTGGACGTGAGTAAGCTCTACAAATGGCCGAAGGGCGACCGGAACGAATTCAACGATCCGGGTGCATACATTCCTCTGTAAGGACGGGGCAGTAGCCCGACCGTGAGGGAGGGCGCATATTCGATGGCTGACGGAAACGATCCCAAAGAGACCAGGCAACTAACCGGCGAAAAGACCGACGTCGGCTTAGTCGAGCGCGCCAAAGATACCGCGATGTCTTTGAAAGATCGCGCGCTTGAAGAAGCGAAGGATTACAAAGACCCGCAGCAAACCCAGGTTTGGAAATCGATCTTTCGCGTTTCGCACGAACGATCCGATCCGCGCAATCGTTCGCTGGCGATTCTCTCAAACGTATTTCTCCATCTGCATCCGGCGAAGATTAATCGCGATGCGGTGCGCTATCAGTACACCTGGGGGATGGGCGGCATCACTTTCTATCTGTTCATCGTGCTCACGTTCACGGGTGTGCTGCTGATGTTCTATTACCACCCGTCGAAGATCGTCGCCTTCCGCGACATTCTTTATCTCGAGCACGACGTGCCCTTTGGCAAGCTCTTGCGGAACATGCATCGTTGGGCGGCGCACCTGATGGTGATCACCACATGGCTGCACATGTTCCGCGTCGTGTTGACCGGTTCGTACAAGAAGCCGCGCGAATTCAATTGGTGTGTCGGTGTGGTGCTGTTGGTGTTGACGTTGTTACTTTCGTTCACCGGATATCTACTGCCTGACGATCAGCTTGGTTTCTGGGCGGTGACCGTGGGAACGAATATGGCGCGGGCGACGCCGATGTTTGGCAACGAAGGACCGTTCGGAGCGCAGCTTGGTTTGACACCTTACAACGACGTCCGATTCGGATTGCTCGGCGGATCGATTGTCGATGCCAATGCCTTATTGCGGGCTTACATCTGGCATTGCATCGGCATCCCGCTCGTCGCTTCGATATTCATGGCGGTTCACTTTTGGCGAATTAGAAAAGACGGCGGCATTTCAGGTCCAGCCCCGGTGATGCTTGAATCAGAGATGAAAGTGCTGAAGAAGAAATAGGGCCGCGGATGAACGCAGATGAACGCGGATTTGAAAAAGAATTTGGGAAAGAGTTATTTGTGTTTTGGATTTTCTAGTCCGCGTCGATCCGCGTTTATCCGCGGCTCGCACGGTGAATCTCAATTTTGAGATCTGAGATTTGAAATTTGAGATCTA
>DASQYL010000080.1:0-10173 GCA_035639235.1 Pyrinomonadaceae bacterium
GCTGGGCCAAAGGACACGGGCATCTTTGAATTGCGTAACCTGGCGCCTCTTGCCGTTCAAATCACTCGCCCAAATATTTTGTGCGCCGCTGCGATCTGAAACGTAATAGATAGTGCGATCGTCTTTGCTCCACATCGGCCACAATTCTTTAGCGCCGCCTTCACTGATCTGTTCATATGTTGATTTTGCACCGAGTCGCAGCAACCATATTTCGCTTTCATCGATGTGACTGTGGCCCTTGCGCCACCATTGACTGCCGCCGAGGCCGTGTCCCACAAATGCGACCATTGCTCCGTCATGTGATGGCGCGGCGTGATATTCAGCAGTGTAGATATCGCCGCTAACTTGCATGGGAGTGCCGCCGTCGCTGCTCACGCGAAAAACATCCGGTGTGCCCACATCGAAAGCAGTCGAAGTGAAATATATCCAACGGCCATCAGGCGACCAGCCGTCGAGCAGTTCCAAGCCGTCATCAAATGTGAGCCGCTTCAGATCGCCGGTGTCGAGCGTCAGCACATAAATGTCGCCGTTGCCGGTGCGAGTAGAAACGAATGCGAGCTTACGCCCGTCCGGCGAATAAAGCGGGCGCGATTCAGTCGCCGGATGCGAGACCAACAAGTGCGCATCGCCACCTGCTGCCGGCACGGTCCAGATGTCTCCGCCGGAAACGAAAGCGATTTCAGAACCCTCAGGCGAAATTGACGGATCAGTGAAGAATGGTCGCGGTTGCGCGGATGGTTGCGCGAAGGCTCCGGCGGTAAGTGCCACGAGCAGGGCAAACAGAATCAGAATGTGTCGGGCGGTTAGATGAAGTCGATCGTATCGGCAAAGCATGAAGCGAACCTCTCAATTTATTTGATTAATCGAAATCGGACGCGCGGCATACTACAACATTTTTGCGCCCGCCCAAGCTTCCGCGAGAATTGATTTCATAACGTTTAGTCTCCGCACTTGTGCAAACAACCTGGACAAGTCCGCTCTTTAAACGATCTGGGAGAAATCGAATTGGCCAGGTGGACGCCGCCTTGACCCTGATTGAGAGGCTTGTTATAAGAATGGTTCGCGCACATCCTACCAAAATGCAGTGCGCGTTCGGTGTTCCGCAGTAGCTCAATGGCAGAGCATTCGGCTGTTAACCGAAGGGTTGTAGGTTCGAGTCCTACCTGCGGAGCCATTATTTTCTAAGAATATAAGGCCACCATGCGGTGGCCTTTAAGTTGTGTGCCGAGCATGTTCGACAGTTTGGAGGTGAAAGTCCTCTACTCAACCTAATGGAGGTGAAGAGTTAGCGAAGCGCAAGGGCGTCGTTGTGAGGCAGGGTCTGAAGGAAGCGTGGAGCAAAGGTGCGAGCCGATGAACAAGAACCGGATAAGAGGCATACGGCGTCGGGCGAGTTGGCAACTGACCCCGAAGCCCATATCCATCAAGGGCGCTGGTTGTAAATCCGGCGGCGATGCACTGAAGGCGGTCGAACTTACCTCAGGAGATCTGTTGCGTGTCGCGAATTCACGACTGAAGTTGCTGTGAGGGAACTTGATCCCGCAGCAGAAGTCAGCAGAGGGCATAGTAGTCACGACAGTGATGAAGGCCTGAACCGTGATCGTAAGTAGTATCGCACGCGACTTATGAAGTGCACTGCACCAGACAATCAGCTTCGGTTGAGCTTACCGTGCGATGATAGGGTGAAGCCCGACAGTAACGCGGGAGCGGTGAAGCCTTCATAGGACAAGGTGCCGCGAACCTTCGGCCTACTGGCTAAAGTCACGGAACCGCCGTGTACGGACCCGTATGCACGGTGGTGTGACAGGGAAAGCTGGCGACAGCCTACCTATGTCGATTTGTACGGTGGTTTATGACGGGCTTGCCGGGTCACACTCGACATGGTGACCAGGCGAAGCGGCGAATGTCTATTTTGGTTTGATGACGATTACGGAATCAGTGCTCCCCTGCCCGTCATCTTCGGTGGCGGAGTTTGCCGGATCGTTCAGCCCTACACCATCTACCAGGAATCTGTAAGTGTACTTGCCCGGCGCTAAGTTAATGCGACAGACCCAACCATCACCCTGTCTCCCGCAATAGTTCTTAGTCTGGATCCAATTGTTGAAGGATCCGTAAACGGCCACGGCCTCCGCGTCGGTGTGTCCTGCCAAAGTAAAAGTAGTATTGCCGGTGAGACTGGGCACGGGCGGCGGCATCTTTTTCACCAGCATGTCTCCCTGTCCAGTGTTAAGAGTGAGACCGGTGACGTTGCCTTTTTCGTCTTTAATAAAAGCGAGGTGAAGATCTGGAATCTCGCTGTCATAGAACCTGGACTCGGATTCAGCGATGAGCTTGCGCGGGCTTAAGTATGAGGGCTTAACCCACAGAGAATCATCCTTAACGCTTACGTAAAGGACGAAATCATGCGTGAACTGCGGGTCGAGTTGATATCTGCCAGCGTAACTTTTCAACCGGGCGGGAGGCACTTTTACTTCAGCAGTCGCGACCGCTCTGCGACGGACCAAGGAGGGTGCGGCAGGCTGTCTGCTCAGGGAAATCTTCGGCTCGGGTTTGATACCGACGAGCGCGATCAGATTACTTGCCAGCGTCCCGCGCCAATTTAACATCGTGTGGTTTCCGTTAAATTCTGTGTAGTGGATCGAGTATCCTTTACTCTGCAACGTATCTCTTAAATTACGGCTCGCCGCAAGCCGGGTGGGATCGATAAAATTAGCAGGCGGCGGGTTGGGTTGCTGTAACATGAGATCACGCCACCACCAGGTCCCTTCCAACGATCCGGCTTCGAACGAAAAGCGCAAAGGCAGCCGCTGGCTGGCGGCGAACTGGCGTTTCAGCCACTCTGGCTCCTTCTCGCCATCGGGCTTCCACTCGACAGCACCCGATTGGGAAAGCACGTTCCCGAAAACCCCTGAATGCTTGAGCCCTACGAAAGCCGCCTGCAATCCCCCCTGGCTCGCGCCGCCGATGATTGTCTGCTCAGGACGGTCGGTCGCGCGGTAGTTAGCGCGCGCCCAGGGAACAATCTCCTGGGCAAGAAAGTCGGCGTATGCCGAATTGCAGGACAACTCTCGCATGCGATCAGGGTTTTCTACCATCACGGCGACCAGCGGCGGAATCAGGCCCGCGGCAATCAAGTTATCGAGAGTAGTTGCTACGCCCGCCGTGTTCACGTAAAGACCGCCGTCTGTAAGTACCAACAAGCCGTAAGTCTTCTTATCGGCAGGGTAGCCGTGCGGAGTGTAAATCCAAATTGGACGTTCGTTGCCCAAAATTTTGCTGGTGAATTTGTCGCGCTGCAATCGTCCCGCCGGAACTTTTGGACGGACGACGTTCCAAGTTTGCGGCTCAGCAGAGGGCAGTTCCATAGCCGAAGTGAAAGTCACTTGATACGGGTTGAACTCGTTACTGCGCTGGGCGAACTGGAGTGGATTCAATGGATCATTCCGTACGACCTGCGCGAAACGGTCGACGCCGCGCCACTCTTTTGGGTCGGGCAGGTTTGTTGCAAATTGATAGGTGAAGCGTGCGCCCTTCTGAAGCCGAAATGTTTTGTACCATAAGTCAGTGTCGAGCAGACGCGCCATCGGCTTACTAACGTCCCCGAGGCGAAAGACGAAAACGTTTCTCGTCTCTTCCCCGGCTCTCCAAAGCATCGTTACGAGCACGTCGCCATTGCTTCCTGCTGCCGGCTCAATAATTGGCGCGCCACGTTCCGTGATTTCTTTCCAAAAATTAGCGAGTGCATCCCGGTCACCGGACTTGAGTTGACTCTGAAGGTTCATCAGGCGCGGGCTTAAAGGCCGGTCGTCAACATTTGGTCCGCTTTGCTGATTGGCAGACGCGCTGCCCGTATTGACTCCGTGACGTCCAGCTGAAGCTGAGGCGTAAACTAAACTCGCACTCAAGGTCAGCACTGTAGACACACGTATGACGATCTTCGGCGCAATGCATAGGCGCATGGTCCGTCCTCCTTCAGTAGTTAGTGGCGTTGTCTATTGTTTTCTGCGACCCACCAGGAACGCGCACATCAACACGGCGATGGCCGCTAACTGCCATAAAACGCCGAACAGGTTATGGTGCGGAAGGTTTACCGCAACCAGAGCGAAGCCACCGGCGAGACAGGCGACGGCAATGTACAGACCCATTTTCATAGGGATTAAATCAAAGGGGAAACCCCGCTTAATTTCACAGCAACTGGCCTTGACTCGGTTGAAGTTACCGAAACTTTGCTGGGCAGCAAGTTGTGCCTCAGCGGGCGTCATTCCTGCCTCAATATTGGCGTTCGTGCGCATCTGCACATGGAAACGCAATTCCGCCTCGACATCGTCCGCGATTTCATCGGGATGTTGCCAAGCGCGAATGAAATTTACAGTGGCTTTGACTCGGGACATTGTTTTTGTGTCCCTCTCAACTCGCCCGTAGAGCCTTCATGGTTGCGCCCGCGAGTCGCTCCCAATTCTGCTCTTCGATGATTAGTTGTTTGCGTCCCGCGCGCGTTAGCTTGTAAAACTTCGCCCGCTGATTGTTTTCCGAGACGTCCCACTCAGATTCGACCCAGGCGCGCCGCTCCAGTCGGTACAGTCCTGGATACAGCGAGCCTTCCTCGATCTTGAGCGCGTCGTTTGATATCTGCGCAATGCGTTGACCGACCCCATAGCCATGCAGCGGGCCCAGCGAAAGAGCTTTCAGAATCAGCATGTCCAATGTCCCTTGAAGTAAGCCCGCTTTCGATTTACTCACCGCCCGCCACCTCCTAGATGTTCTAGGGGTAGCATAGCACAGACTACCCAGACTGTCTAGGGGCAGTATTTTCGGGCTAACGCGCAACTCTTCGCAGATGCTCGCAAGAATTTGCCGTCATCATTGTCACTCCCGTCAATCTCACTAACGGCGGAGGCGACTTACGGCACGCCCCTGAATACAACTATGCTTCTGCGGTATGGGATGAAGTAGACAAGAGCGGTTGGTGCGATTTCGATGCCCGAGGTCTGGATGCGGTAATCGATGACGTGCAGCAGCAGTACCACGGGGAGGCCAAATACTTCATGACGGGCCACTCGGCGGGTGCGCACTTAGTCTGGATGACCGTCTTCAGACATCCCGAGAGACTGCTGGGCGCCGCTACTACGGGCGGTAACTTCAGAAACCGATGTATTGACAAGGTGTCTGTGGCTCCGGAACGGATGAGCTTGCCCGTAAAAGGTTTTCTGGGTGAAAGGGATGATGCGCGCACACCCTTAGAGGCTCAGTTCAAAGATGCGCGAGACTTCGCTACGGCTCACGGATACAAAGCTCTCTCGTTTGACATCGTAAAGGGGGAGGGTCACACGCCGATGCCGGACCTGGTGCTGGGCTATTTCTACGCCCGCGTAAAAGCCCGGCTCGCCATATCGAAGGCTAGCAACCCAGAGAAACTAGATCGTCCAGTACAAAAGTTGCGAAGATTGTCCAGACTGGGGGAGCCATTATCCTCTAACCGCTGTGTTTACTATTACTTACGGGTGTCCTACCTGGGTGGCCAATTTCATGTAGTCGAAACATCAGGAAAACGACTTCCGTCGTTCAAAAGACCCAATAGCTTATTTTATATAGACTCACGAGTTGCCACTGCGCCAGACTTAAGATTCGTTCGTCGCAAGAGGGTGCGTTCCGACTCCCGCCCCCCGCACCAATTAAATCAATAATTACAAGTAGTCGCGATCGAATCGAATTCACGCAACGGAGTTTAGGTCCGTTGTGAGATCAGATTTTCGTTGAAAATCATTGACGATTCGCGAGATTGCGTCTGCCTTGTATCTGCCGTGAAATCCACAACCGCTATCCAACAACCTTTGCTAAGGACTCTCCACTAACGGCTTCTTTGTTAAATGCGTGGGTGAGCCCTGAAGCGCATCAGCGTCCATACTGAAAGCTTATTCGTTCACCGTAGTGCCGTTCGCGCCGACGGCTTGACGATCGTGTCTGGGTCCGCCTGTCACAGGCGGCTCCACTACTTCATTCCAATCATAATGATCGTGAAGGAGCCTGGAATGGCGCGGCCGCGGCCGAATCCTCCGGGAGTCCCGGGCGATGGAGACGGGAGCGGTGGTGCTGCCTCTGACGCCATCGCGAACAGATGGCCGGTCTTGCTGTCGAATGCTACCGTGCGCGCGCCGTTTGAGGGCCAAGTCTTCAAATTCTGTTCGACGACGAAGCTTGTCGGGCTCTTCTCTTTGATGATGGTCATCGTGCCGTTGCCCTGTGTGCTGAACGCTTCCATCGTCGCGGGATTGAACGCCGCGCCGTCTGAACCGCCGGCCAGCGGCAGCCTCGCGAGGATGGTTCCATCCTTTGCGCTCAAGACGACAAACGTCTGCGGCGGCTTCGCGTTCGGATCGGGCGTCGCCGGTGGCGGCGGCTGTTGATCAGGGCTGGGACGGGGCGGGCCGGGACCAGTGGCGTTGCACGCCGCGAACAAACTCTGATTCTTAACATCCAACGCCAACCCATTGCACCCGCCGTTCTCGCCGAACGGATACGTCTTTGTCACCTTCATTGTTTTGGCGTCGATTACCGCGACGCCGCCGGGGCGATCCTGAAGCACCTGATAGATAGTGCCCTTGCCATCGGCGACGGTCTGCTCGGGCGTCCCGCCGAGATCGATGTTGCCGAGTACGGCGCCATCCTTCGCGTCCACAACCATCAGGCTCTTCGTCGGGTGACTGCCGATGTAGACACGATCATTGGAAGTGTCGCAGTAAATGCCGTCGGCTCTGAATCCCTCCGGCACTGGAATAGTCTTAATCAGCTTCATCGTTTTGACGTCGAACATTGATAGGTCTGGATGGTCGCTCGTAAAGCCATGCCCGGTGTTCGGGCACACGGTCGCACCGTTCCCACCCACACCAGGAATCGTGCCGACCGGCGCAAGGGTGTCCAGATCGAAGATCGTCAGACGCTTTTCGAAGGCCGGCACTTCAGGCCTCGTGTCCGTTGCCGGTTGCGCTTGCGTCGCGCCGCGCGGGATATACAGTCGCCGGCCGACGGGGTCCGCGAATATGTAATCGGTGCCGCCTTCGCCTCCGACCCTGGCGGTCTTGAGCACCGTATACGGGCCGTCTGATTGCGCCTGGAACACGAGGGCTACGGACATCAAAACCGCAACTATGCCGGCGACGAGAAGTGCGATTCTCTTCATAGGACCTCCCTGGAGATACTGTAATACTGCGCCTTGTACCTCTTTTTCATCACAGCCGCAAACTAGATCTGCGGTCGAGGCCAAATACGGACCCGTCACTGTTTGTTCCGTTAGTGAAAATACTTGGACGACGCCGGAATTCACCAGCCGGTGCCAGACATGAAATGCGCTTCTTAGGTTTGGAACTTTGGGAGACAAGCGTTCCGTTCTCTTCAAATAATGTCTTAAGAACCTCTTTGGCATTTTCAAGATGAACTTCATACAAGAGCAGTTTCTGATCCAAGCGCTCAACAGTCTGCGTTTCGATAATTTTGTAACCGCCGAACTCTTTTGAAATCGTAGCGCGAACATCTGAAGGCAGTTTGGTGCTCGCGATGGTGGTTTCAGTCTCCAGCCACTTTCCGCTTGGATCAAACTTAGCGGCGACTTCGACACCATTCCGTCGGAACTCGGCCTCATAGTTGTGATCGCTCTTCAGTTTCCATTCGACCTTGCGTACAGGCGAAAACCTTTCTTCACAAGCTTGCCTGACAATCGAGGGCACCTTTTCGGCTAACACCTGCTGGGCATGCGCCGCGGGAAAACATGCAAGCGCGAGCACCAGCCCGAGGATTTTACTTACTTCTGATTTTCGCATTTGATTTCCGCCAGCTTCGCCCTGCCGTAGGAATCATGGCGAGCCGTGCCGCGCCACCACAATGATCTTAAAAGTCCCCGGAATCATTTTCGGTCGGCCAGTGGCTCCGGGCTTGACCTCTTCAAAGTCCGCGGTAGGTAAGTAAATCTTGTGAGTGGCCTGATCGACACCCATCGTTCCTGCACCTGGCCCGGTCTTGACAGTCTGCACTACCTCGAATTTCCCGGAAGACGTCTCACTGGCGACTGCAAGTGTGCCATCCCGGCAGCTGGCGAATGCTTCGCCATCATCGAGCTTGGTAGCGTCAACGCCGGCGCCGATTGGAAGATCAGCCAGCACCTTTCCATCTTCGGTGCTCATCACGATTAGCTTCTGCGGTTTTCGGCAACCGATGAACAGCCGCTTCTTTTTCGTATCTATCGTCATTCCTACGGGAGCACCACCGGGAGCCACGGACCAGCGCGCCACAACCTTCCGCGATTTGATATCGACAACCGCCACTTCATTCTTGTCCACGAGATTGATGTAGACTTTGCCGGCTCCATCGGACGCAAGGAACTCGGGCTTTCCGCCCAGCGCGATGGGAGCATCGATTTTTCCACTATTGGGATCGATATCTGGCTTTAGGGTCATGAGCGTACCGCCATCTCCTGATACCGTTAAGACTAGCCCGCTCGTCGGGTCGAAGATGATCCCGTCGGTATCCGGCTCGGTGACTATCGACCCAAGGACCGCATAAGTCTTCAGATCGAAGATCACCACCGCGCCATTGCCGCCACCGTCACTGATGAATCCGCGACCGGCGCTGGGAACGATGGCAACACCATGAGAGCCTTTTTGCCCGGGAATGTCAGCGATCGTTTTGCCTGACTCCGAGTCGATTACCATCGTGTGAGTGCTTCTGGTGACGAATAGGCGATGTGTGGCTGAGTCGAGCGTGAAATAATCCCAGCCACCTGCACCGCCAATCTGAAATGTCTTTACGACCTCCCAAGCGTTCTGGGCGTAAGCTGGCAGAACGGCGGAACTTAGAATAAGACCCAGCGCAGCGACAACGACTTTGTTTTTCATTTTTCGATCCTCATCCCCTCTTCAAGTACCCTGCTCAAGTTAGTAATTCGACCTGAATAATTTTCTCGACGCCTTGTGTTTCACGTCTATTGCGGACGTGCTAGTTTCTCGCCGTTTGGCCCAACTTGGATCTCAGATCGCTTCGCACCGGTCTTGACGTGGGCCTCATAGGCTACCAGCTTTCCGTTCTTGGTAAGCGATTCTATCTTACCGATGGTTCCAGCTCCCGCTCGCTTCATCAAAGCGTCCTGAACAGCGGAGGGCAGAGAATCCATCGAAACTTCTTCTTCCACCTCAACGACGGTCCCATTCTTGTCCATCGAGATATCTTTTGAATGGCCACCGACAGTTAGTTCGACCTCGTAGAGACGCTTGCCTTTCTCAACTTCAGTGGCAAAGCCGTTTATGGTTGCGCCCTCGCTTTCACGGGCAACCGTTTTCTCAACGGCGGCCGGCAACTGCTCGCGCTTCAGTTTTCTCTCTTGCGAACTCGCGGTCGCGCTGAAAGCCAGTACTGCCACAACGCTGGCGAGCCAGATTGTTCTTGCAGTTCCTCATTTCATTTGTCCTTTCCGTTTCCAGTTATTCGAGCATCAAACGAGCGTCCAATTGGTAAGCGTGTCGAGCACCTCAGCAAGAGTCATCTGATTCGGTTTCGGCCCAAACTGTTCGAGCCAATGAATCGTCTCAATAATCCGACGCTCGGACTTAAAATCATTCTAGCGCCCTCCAGCTGAAGCATCGCGTCAAGTGTTACAAAGGCGGCGCTGCGTAGCACCGGATATTCTTTAGCAAGATGGTCGCTTAACTTTCGCACCAACTCGAATTCCTCGCCGTAAAGGCCGGCAGGTCGCGCGAATAAGCGATCGGTTACTGCATCTGATAACTCGACGAGCGTGCGGTTGTATGGCGATTGTTCGGGAAGCGTTACCGTCTTACCTGACAAACAATCGGTAAGATAGAATCGCTGACCAAAAACGGAAAGCTGGTAGCCTATGAGGCCCAGGTCAAGACCGGTGCGAAGCGATCTGAGATCCAAGTTGATGAATTCGAGTGTTACCCGATGCTGTTCAGCCCATTCAGCCAGAATCAAAGAAATAAGTTCCGGACCATTGTCCAATCTGAGCTTGACTGGCTAGCCGCGTGAAGCGGCCATCCGGTCAAGCTCGCGCACCACACGAGGCGCCGGCGGATTGAAATCGACTTGCGCGTCCAGCTTGCGGGACCGTCGACTTGGATTGTACTTCCTCAGGCAAGTAAGTCTCGAATATTCTGGGCGCCCGCGCGA
>DASQYL010000081.1:0-4519 GCA_035639235.1 Pyrinomonadaceae bacterium
GTAACTTCTTCGAGAGATGCGAACTGATAGACGCCGGCATTGTTGATGAGAACGTCGAGACGGCCAAACGCCTTGTTTGCTTCATCAAAAAGACGCTTGATGTCTTCCGATTTGGCCACGTTGCCCTGAACCGCGATCGCCTTTCCACCGCTCAGCTCAATTTCGTTCACGACTTGATCCGCACTTTCCTTTGAAGCCGCGTAGTTCACCACCACCGCCGCTCCTTCGGCCGCGAGTTGTTTGGCGATACCGGCGCCGATACCTTTCGAGGCCCCCGTAACCACCGCTACCTTTCCCAAGAGTCTCTTGCTTTCCATTTCTCTGTCCTTTCCTTTCTGTGTTAACAATCTTGCTGATTATCTTCCCGACGCTTGATTTCCTCTGAGCGTCATCACGGTACTCGTAACTTGCGCGACCAACTTGTCGTCGTCTCTAAGAATGTCGCAGACGTAACGGCCAATTTGTCGTCCTACATTCACAGGTTTAGCGATCGCACGAATGCGACCACTCCATACAGGACGAAAGAAATTGATTTGCAGATCGAGGCTGGTGAAACTTTCGCCGTCCGCGAGACCCGTGGCATGAGCCGTCCCGATCGCGGCGTCAGCAATGTCGCACAATACGCCGCCATGAATCGTGCCCATTGGATTTGCGTGCTTGTCGGTGTCGGCAACGATTTCCATCGTCGCAGTTCCAGGACCAACTTCAATCAACCTAAAGCCAAGCGTTTTGGCGATGGCCGGAGGATAAATGAATCGCGACTCCGCCGCCTGAGCTTCGCCGTTAGCCGCCACGAGTTTGAAAAACTCCAGATTGGATAATTTGCTCATCGCATCACGCCGCCTGTTTCTCTGTGCTCTCCAAATTTGCGTGTTTTGCGAGTATTCGCACGATCGTATTTTTGCCGGCCGCGCCCACGATCCTTTCAACTTCCTTACCTTCAGCGAAAAGAATTAAGGTAGGGATGCCCTTGATTCCGTAGGTGGCTGCGGTTGCCGGATTGTGTCGACGTTCAGCTTAACCACCGAGATTACGTTGGACTGTTCCTCAGCAATTGCGTCGACCGTTGGCGCCAGCATGCGACAAGGGCCACACCACTCGGCCCAAAAATCAACCAACACCGGTTTGTTTCCTTGCAATACTTCTCGCTCAAAAGAACTATCGGTTACTTCATGAACTCTTTGACTCATCTTTGTGATTCTCCTTAATGATCTAGTTAGACATCACGACTCAGTTGCGATCGCGATTGCGCGATTCTTCCGGGCTGACTTCGATCGACAATTTCTCTGTGCCTCTGATTACTAACAGCCAAGACTTTCGCCCGATTCTTTCTTCAGTCAGCAGCTTGTGCAGATCATCGATGCCGGCAATTGGGTGATCGTCGAAGCCGATGATGATGTCGCCTTCGCGCAATCCCCCCTTCCGCGCTGGGCTGTTCTCCTCGAAAGAAACAACCAGGATTCCGCTCTCAACCGGGGTTTTGTGGTAGAAAACGATGCGCCGCAGCAGCGGCACGTTCTGTCCGGCCAGACCGATGTAGCTGCGGCTGACTCTGCCGTCGCGAATCAGACGGCGGGCGACGAACTTCGCCGTATCGATCGACGTCGCAAAGCAGATCCCCTGCGCCGGTAGAATCATCGCCGTGTTGACGCCGATTACTTCGCCGCGTGAGTTGACCAGCGGCCCACCCGAATTGCCGGGGTTGAGCGCCGCGTCCGTCTGGATTACCGCGTCCATCAGCCGGCCTGACTGCGCGCGGAGCGATCGACCGAGCGCGCTCACTACTCCCGCGGTAACGCTGTACTGGAATCCGTATGGGTTGCCGATCGCAATGACCAGTTGGCCGACTCGGATCTTCTGCGCGTCACCCAGCTGCGCGGGAACCAAATTCGGCGCATTGATCCTGATGACGGCGAGATCCGTGTCGGGATCGTCACCGATCAGATCGGCCTGGTGCTTGTGACCGTCCGCAAGTGTTACCTCAATTTTCTTAGCGCCGTGGATGACGTGGCTATTCGTCAGGATGAAACCGTCCGGCGTGAAGATGAAACCCGATCCGCTACCACCTCGCTCCTGCGGCATGCGTGGAGCGTTTGGCCTGCGATTCCTAACCGCTTGCTCAACTTCGATGTAGACAACCGAAGGGCTAACCTTTTCCGCTGCACTGATGACCGCCCGAGAATAGGCGTCGAGGTCGTCATCGTCGCGCGGCGAGACGTTAGCAGTGCTTCGTTGGGCTTCAGCTGAGCCGTCTCGCATGGTCAATTCAACTTCTGTCTTCATATGACTTTCGATTTTCTCCAAATGATTAGGTTCTGGAACACTCATTCCAGAACATATCAAAAAAATTTAATCCAGCACGGAAAGCGTAATCTTAACGATGTCGTTCAGAAACTGACGATCGCGCGTGGCTTTTCCGAGCAGCAGCATTCCCTGAAGACTGCAATAGAGAAACCGCGCCACGGCGCGGGTGTCCCGAATTGCGGGTAGCTCGCCTTGCTCCTTTCCGCGCCGTAATGCCTGCTGAAACGTTCTTTCAGCCGAGGCCACGCTATTGCAGGTTCTGGCTGCGGTTTCTTTGCAACGACCTGCCAACTCGGACATCGAGTTGCCCACAAAGCAGCCTCGCCGCCCTTCTTCCGAGAGCGATTTGTCGACTATTTCCTGAAAGAGCAGTTTCAAGTTCCGCCTGACCGAACCCGGTCGATCCAGAATCTCAAAAACTTTCCGGCTTTGGATTTCGCGATAACGATCCAAAGCCTGAAGGAACAGCGAATGTTTGTCGCCAAAAGTGTCGTAGATACTCTGGCGATTGATGCCCATATGTTTGACCAGATCCTGAATGGAAGTTCCGTCGTAACCGCGCGCCCAGAAGACCTCCATGGCTTTGTGGAGGACTTCTTCACGATCGAACTCTTTCTGCCGCGCCATTCGTTCGCCTTCGATCACCTCTTATACTCTTTCTGGAACGAACAGTCAAGATTCGTAGAAGGATGGCATCCGGCTTTATTCAGCATACGAAATAAGTCCTTCTCGGTGTTAAAGTCTTCGGATTCTCGCACTGGAATGACGAAACACGACAGGCAAACCAGAGCCCAACTATCGAGAGGTTCGCATTCGCGAACATCCGCCTGGAGTCCACTGCGTCAATCTGTCTTCCGCGCACTTTGGATCGCGAGCGTCGTCTCCAACATCGGGTCATGGATGCAGGATGTAGGCGAGAGCTGGTTGATGACCTCCCTTACTTTTTCACCAGTGCTGGTCGCATTGGTGGAAACGTTTGGCAGCTTGCCGGTCGTTTTGGCGGCGCTGCCAGCCGGCGCGCTTGCCGATATTGTCGATCGCCGGCGTTTGTTGATCGTAATGCAGGTTTGGATGGGTTTCGTCGCAGTCGTGATGGGTGCGATGGCCGTGACTGGTCGTATGAGTCCCGGGCGTTTGCTCACGCTGACTTTTCTGCTCGGGATCGGTTCGGCAGTAAGCAACCCCGCGTGGCAAGCGATCACTCCCGATTTGGTTCCTGCCGACGATTTGCCCGCGGCTCTTTCGTTGAGCGGCGTCGCCGTGAATATCGCGCGTGCGATTGGTCCGGCGATTGGTGGCTTTATCGTGGCCGCGTCCGGTCCCTGGGCGGTGTTCTTCCTCAATGCAGTTTCCTTCCTGGCGGTATTCCTTGTGGTCTATCGATGGCAACCTGCGCCGCGGACCAGCAAGCTTCCTCCGGAAGAAATCATAGGCGCCATGCGTGCCGGCACTCGTTATTTGCGTCATTCGCCCGAACTGCAAACAGTGCTCGTCCGTTGCGGTCTCTTCATTATCTGTGCCAGCTCCTTGTGGGCGCTGTTGCCGCAGCAAGCTCGTCGCGGCCTGGGGCTGAGTTCTTTTGGTTATGGCGTACTGCTCGGCTGCTTGGGCAGTGGAGCGATTCTCGGAGCATGGCTGTTACCAAGGCTGAGAGAGCGTCTCGCGATCAATCAATTGGTTCTCGGCGGCACCATTCTGTTTGCGTTGGCTGCGGTAGCCCTCGCTTATGTCCGTTCATTTCCATTGCTCGCTGTTGCTTTGGTGATCGGAGGCGTCGCTTGGATCTTGGTCTTGTCGAGCTTGAATGTTTCCGCACAAACAGCGACACCTCCGTGGGTGCGCGCGCGGGTGATGGCTGTCTATCTCTTGGTCTTCACCGGAGGTTTGGCCGTCGGCAGTGCAGTGTGGGGTTTCGTCGCCGCGCGCCTCGGTATCTCGAGTGCACTTTTGATTTCGGCGATCGGTCTAGTTGTCGGGTTGACCACAATTTGGCGTTATCGCTTGAGCGTCAAAAAGAATGCGTCACTCGCGCCTTCGCTGCACTGGCCTGAACCGGTGATGTTGATTGACACCGAACCAGCCGAAGGCCCGGCAATTACTTCAGTTGAGTATCGAATTGATCCTGAGAATGCAGAAGAGTTCTTGCAGGCCATGAAGGAGATGCGGCAAATCCGTTTGCGCGACGGTGCAATTCGCTGGAACGTGCTGCGTGACT
>DASQYL010000082.1:0-6479 GCA_035639235.1 Pyrinomonadaceae bacterium
TCATCCTTCCGGATCAGAATAGCGTCCCGCAGTTTCCACTGGTGGCGGCGGCCAGCGACCCCACGACGCTTGGCGGCATGCCCGCCGATCCCGCGAAAGCCCTGGTCGCACTCGATACCTCGGTGGTCCCGCAGCGTGGTGAGTATTGGCTCGCGGCCGGTGTTCGTTTCACGTCCTTCGATCTGATTAATTCGACAGCTCTGCTGGTTATAGAATTCGGAAATGAGCTTGAGATAGCGATACTCGGTCTCTCGTGGATGAGCCTTCCGCCGCCGTCAGCGCCGGGCGCATCCGCTCCCGCCGAGAAATATGCATACGCCGAGTTGGGAATTGAAATAAAGGTCTTGCTTGCGGCCGGAATGTTCAGCGCGACCGCAGTCTTGACGCCTAACTCGTTCGTCATTGACCCGGCCTGTCATTTGACCGGTGGCTTCGCTTTTTACTCCTGGTTTGGTGATAACCCACACGCAGGCGAATTTGTGTTGACGCTTGGCGGTTATCATCCGGACTTTTCACCGCCGAGCTATTATCCCCAAGTGCCGCGGCTGGGCTTTAACTGGCCGATGCCGGGCGACGTAACCATTAGCGGCGACGCCTATTTTGCTCTCACACCTTCGGCCGTGATGGCCGGTTCGGGATTGCAGATTCTCTACAGCCGAGGTGACCTCAAGGCTTGGTTCAAGGCTCAGATGGATGCCCTGATCGAATGGTCACCGTTCCATTATGAAATAGACATCAGCGTCAGCATTGGCGCCTCGTATCGGGTGCACCTGATTTTCACGACTGTGACGTTGTCGGTTTCGCTCGGGGCCAGTCTGCGGGTCTGGGGCCCGCCGATGGGGGGTGTCGTCCACATCGATTGGAGCGTTATTTCGTTCTCGGTCGGATTCGGCGCCGATGAAGGTAACAAGCCGGCGCCGCTCAACTGGACGAATAACGACGGTACGGGCTTCGCACAAACTCTGCTCCCTGCGAGTAAGTCTTCATCGTCATCCTCGCCGCCGCAGGTGCGTGCCATGGCGAGCCGGCCACGCCCTTTGGTCGCCAGCGCGAATACCGCTGATGCTCCGCAATCGAACGGCGTCTACGCCATTGTGGTCAATGACGGACTTCTGAAGACATTTACTTTTCGTGGCCAGACCATTTGGGTGGTGCGTCCGAATCATTTCAAGTTTTCGGCGACCACTGCGTTTCCGGCGACTGAGGTAACGATCACTCCCGCAGCGTTTGAGAGTGGTAAGACCAGCTTTACGCCACAGGATTCTTGTCAGGCCGGCTCAGATTATTTCGTCTGTGTGCGGCCGATGAAAGCCACGCTTTCGTCTTCGATCTTCAACGTCACATTGACGAATGACGATGACAACACGACTTACGATCTCGCCGGAGAGTTTGATTTCGACATTGTCTGTCACAACGTGCCGGCGGCTAAGTGGGACAAGCCACTCGCGGACGGAGAGGACCCCGATAAGAACAAGATGTTACCGGGGCGTCTGCTGGGTCTGGAAAACATCCAGCCGAAAATCGCGGTGCTAACGCCCAGTGGCACGAACGCGCTGGCCATGGATCGCCAGACAGCCTTCGCAGATCTTGTCGTAGATGCCGAGGATCCATACAGACCTGATCACCTGCCGCTCAACTCCGCGGCGGCACCGGTCGGTCCTGTACCAGAAATAAATGCGCAGTCGATCCACACGATCGCTTCATCTCTGCAGAGCGCGACGGTGACGCAAGCGCGGTCAGCCATTTTCACGGCGCTCCAGGCGTACGGCATTGACCCGTTAACCAATGGAGCGCTGGATTATTTCGCCAGCGACCCGGCTGCTGTGCTGACAGGCAATCCACTGTTGATTTCCACTTCAGCCTGAGAAGTTCACCGTGCCGGCCCTGAACGAGCGCGGGTAAAAATCGAATGAGTAACAACCGCTCTACTACGCCAGACGTCAACGTAACTTTCTACGACAATTTCGTGCCGTCGCTTAAGGCAGCCCAATACACCGTCAAAGTCTCTCAAGCGGTCACCGTGGACACTACTCAGACGGCTCAGGACGGCGGCAATGCTGACATTCCGGCACACCCCCAGCCGGACATCACCCAGACGTTCATGGTCCGCGGCCCGCGGTTCGTAATCGATCCGGCGGATGTGCATCGCGCGTACCCGCCGCCGAATGGCGTCGGAAAATACGATGAGCATCTCCCGATGATTGTCCTCAACAAGCGCGCTCTGCCCTGGGAGCGTCAGATGGATTTGAACGTAGGCGATGCGCAAACCTATCCGTGGATGGCGCTACTCCTCTTTTCCGACGATGAATTGCTCACGCCCAAAACCGCTGATGCAAACGCCACCGCGCCGGCTTCAGGCAGCCAGCAGAATCCCACGCGCGCGGCGTCTTTTGCGCTTAATGACGTGGTCATTGCTGCCAGCCAAAGCAACTTCACGACCTCGGGCCCGCCCGCAGGCATCCTCGGCCCAACTCTTGGACTGGAAGACGATGAAGACCCGCAGAAGATTTACTGCAATGTCATAGAGATCTCGGCGGACACGTTCGCTCAACTTATACCCGCGGGAAACGATCTGCGCTTTTTGGCCCACGTGCGACAGGTCTCGACCGAAAACAAGGAGCCGCTCAACATGACCCACGACGGATGGTTTTCGGTCGTCCTGGGTAACCGGTTCTGTGTTCCGCCGACGGACTCGACAAGCACGGCCGGGCAGCGCAACATCGCGCACCTCGTGTCACTCGAAGGTTTCGAGTCTTATCTCGGCACCAACGCGCCTTTGCAACCAAACGGCTTCCAGAAGGTTCGACTCATCTCGCTTTACAGCTGGGTATTCAATTGCCTGCCTGACGCAAAAGAGAATTTTCGCGAACTGATGCTCAACCTGATCTCGGGTCAAAGCGAACAAGGCACGGATCTCTTGCTTCGCTTGCCGCTGACCTCGACGACAGCGGAATCCACGGCCGAGACCACGGCGCTGACGCGACTCCAGAATGGCTACATCCCGCTTAGTTATGCGACGCAAACGGGTGAGCAAACGTTCGCCTGGTATCGCGGGCCGCTGGCGCCGGTCGTTACCTCGTCCTTTCTGCAGACGAGTTCGTTGGATGCGCCGGACAATCCGGAAGCGCCGGAGAACGTTTCAGAAGCCATGATTTTCGACCCGGCATCCGGACTCTTCGATCAATCCTACGCCGTCGGTTTTCAGACCGGCCGCTCACTCGGGCTGGCCAGCCTGCCGTTTGCGACCAACTTGCTGCAATGGCGCCGCGACGCGCACGGTCTGATTGACCTTTTGATGGAATACATGCGCTCGCCACACCTGTCCGGAATCCTGCAGAAGGAAGGAATAATTGATGCGCAAGGTAATCTCACTGGCGTTGGCGTTACTGACCTCGCAGAATTGCTCGATGCCAATCTGGTGTCGAACGCCTTCAAGGATTTCCTGGCAACAGAATTCTCCGACAACATCGCCAAGCTGATCGGGCAAACAGGCGGCTTCACGCAAACGGATCAGAATCGTTCGTCTTCAAATCCATCAACGAATCAGCCAGTTGTGCCTGCGGATCTTTCCAATCTGATGCAAGACCCAGCGGTGGTCACGCTCATTCAGCAGTTGAGCGGGCTCGAAGATGCCGTTCACGGCGCCGAACAATTCGACGCGGGCATCATGCCCCACCAGATCATCGAGTGGCTGGCGAAAAAGGCCCTGCTCTACGACGTTCCCTTCAACAATCTGGTTCCGAATGCGCGCATGCTGCCCGTAGAATCGGTTCGCTTTTTTTACCTGGACGAGAACTGGATCGATAGTCTGATTGACGGCGCCTTGAGCGTCGGCGTCCAGTCGAGCCGCGATCGCCTGTTTCATCAACTTATGCGCGACGCGTTGCATCGCGCAGTTGACGAAGTCTTACAGGAGGTACGCGACCGGATGCGCGGGGTCAACTCGACCAGCGCGCCGGCGATGGGAACGATGGCCGGGTTCGTGTTGCGTTCAGCGGTTGTTTCCGGCTGGCTAGGTTTGGAGGTCAGGGCCTGGTCCGAGGCCGATGATACGAACCCTATGAAGCCTTTGCGACTCGACCGCATTTCACCCACCGTGATGATCGGCATCTATCCCGACGTTCCGGTCAAGTTGGAATTCAACGAGCCCACCGAAGGACTCGTCTTCGGGTTCGAGGACGAGGGTATGGCTGTCCGTTATTTGCCCGGCATCGCAGGGGCGACACTTTCCAACACTGGTCAAATCATTAACTCGGAAGACCCGACTTATCTGACACCGTCCGAGATCAATCAGTTGAAGCGAGCGCAGCCTGCGAACCAACCGCCGCTCAATATCGCAGCACTGGCGACGGCTTTGCAGAATAAGTTCGTAGCGCCGCAGCCGGTATTGACGCCGGCTTCATTCGCCGTCCAGGTCGTGCGCGTGCCCGAACAAATGTTGTTTGTGCCCGAGAATGGAGCGAACCAATGACAACCGCTAAGCTGCCCGGCGACGCTTCGAGCCTGTTGGTTCCTATCCATCTGGATGCCTGGGTCGTGACTTCACAGAACCAGGAGAATCTGTCGTGGTACTACTCGGATTTTAGCCGTCTGACCAATTTCGAAGGCGCGATTCCGGACGCCTTTGACTCAGGCACCTCCCAACCGACAGTCGGCGTTCACTTGCACTGGGCTTTGCCCGATGCGCTCACGCACGGAGGCGAAACGAAAGGCGACGGGAAGATGAATTTCCCGCTCGTGCCCAATCGCTGGCTCGTCTGCCGCTTCAACACGACCGGCGGACAATGGCAATGTAAGCTTTGGGTGATCGAGAGCGATTTCATCGAAACGGCCTCAGTCGGCACAACGGCGGCTGACATTTCCAGTACCGGCGTAAACAGCATTGCGCTGGCAGCGCCGGGCGCGAGCGCTCATGCAGGCATGGCCGCTACGCTATCGGTGACATCACCTGACGGCACTGTATCCCTCAATGTCGTCACCACCGCCCCCGTTCAGCCGGGCGACCTGCAGATCAATATCAGCGCCGCAGATTTTTCTTCCGACTTGCCCGCCGGCAGCACCGTGCAACTGCTCGGCACGAGCGCCTTTCTGCATCCTTTCAACCCGAGCACGATGGAGGTCACTCCGGGACAAGCCACCAACTTCAACATGCAGTATGCGAGTATCGGGACGAATCACACGATCGAGGCCTGGGAAGCGAAAACCTCTCCCGACACCGGCGAGTTATTTCTGCAGGCGGTCGGGCCCGGCAACATCCATTTCGCTGCCTATGTCCCGTCGGTCGAGAACGTCTTCTCTTTCATCGATACAGATTTGCCACCGGAAGGCACCGGCATCTATACCTATAGCTACATGGTGGTGGGCTGGTATTCAGATCCGTCGAGCGCGGATCCACTGCGCGGCATCAATACCTACCTCGAAGGCATCTGGAAGAGTCAGGACGAATGGCAGAGTCAAACTGCCGCCGAGCGCTTCACACAATTGCTCGGCTACTTGAAATGGTCGATCAAAGGCGACGCGCCTGCTTCACCACCGGTGAACAGCCTTTATCACGGCCTGGTCGCTGACGCGCAGTGGCCCTGGACTACTTTGGGGAACGCTGGAATTGATACGAACAAGATCCGCGTCGCTGTCGGCAACACAGCCATAGATGCCCTCGCAGCACTGGTGCAGGAGGAAGCGCTGTTCCAGGCCAACTCGAATCCGTCGGATCAGAACAACTGGCTCGCGGCAGGCAATATTCTGGCCGAATTAATTCAGGCCTCAATGTATGATCTGCTGGACGATTACGGCACGCCTGGCGGCTCTGTCCTTATCCGCCAGCAGATCGAGACTGCCTGGTTCGGATCGTATCAGGGCGGCATTAGTTGGAATGTGGTCGCGGACGTGCCGCAGGTGGCTGGGCTGACGCTCAAGCCTCCGCCGCTCACGTCTGAGCAGTCGCAGGCGCTGGCGTCACAACTCGCAACCCTTAACCAGAATCAGCGCCAGTTGGACGGCGCCGTCCGCAAGCTTCAATCGCTGCAATCCGATCTTTACATGATGTGGCTGAAAGTTGGCCGCGCAAATTCGTTTGGATGGGACGGAGCGCCCACCACGACGCCGCCCTGGGCAATCGCGCCAGACGCAACCGGATTTACCGGTCTCAAAGATTTAGTGGAGAACCAGCTCTACCCGAATCTCTTTAACGAGGTGTGGGACCAATACTGCCTGGTCAATCAATTACAGTCCAGCCTGCCGAACCCGATTGACGCCGATGCGGCCAACGTTTGGGCCAACCAACGATGGACATTCACCACGGCGAACGGCGCGAAGCTGACGCTTGCTCAGCTTGGCCTCAAAATCAAGTCGAGTGCGCAACCGAACTTCTGGCACCCGAGCGATCCGGTGCTACTCGTTTCGGGTATCAATCGCGCCCAGAAGCATGGCGAGGACGGCCGCTACAACGCTGACGGCACCCTCACCTGCCGGCTTCCCGG
>DASQYL010000083.1:0-10720 GCA_035639235.1 Pyrinomonadaceae bacterium
CAAGTTGCGCTCGAGCCGGATGACTACCTGGGCGGGCCGTACCGCGATGGAGGGGATTGCTGACAGCGATTCGGGGACGCATCTCATCGATATGACCTCAGCAGGTGATCGCCTGTATCTGGTTGTCTCGGCGGTGGCCAAAGTCGACGAGACTGCACCGAAGGCCGCCCGCATGCGCGATTCGTTTAAGCTGCTCGGCAAGTAGGCCAATGTATCTGATCGTCGGATTGGGAAATCCCGGGGCCGAGTACGAACGGACGCGCCACAACCTGGGTTTCATGTTAATTAATAGATTGGCGGACGAATCGAACGCGATCGTCAAACGAAGTGAATGCCAGTCGTTGATTGGCAATGCCGTAATTGAAAACGAACCAGCGCTGCTGGCCAAGCCGCAAACTTTTATGAACCTGAGCGGCGATGCTGTCGGTTGTTTGACTCGCAAGTATGAAATCGAAACCGATTCGTTGATTGTGATCAGTGACGATCTGGCTTTGCCGTTTGGCTCGATTCGTTTACGCGAGCGAGGCAGCGCCGGCGGCCATAACGGGTTGAAGTCAATCATCGGCGCGTCGGGAACGAACGAATTCACTCGGCTGCGGATCGGAATTCAACCGGAACATCCGATCAATGATGCGAAGCGATTTGTGCTGGACGAGTTCACCCGCGCAGAAAAGGAATCCTTACCGAAACTGTTAGAGCGCGCCGCCGAAGCGTTGCGCGCGGTATTGCGAGACGGCGTTGCGAAAGCGATGTCGCGGTTTAATAGCGAAGGGCAAAGGGCAAAGGACAAAGAGCCGGAAAGCATCAACACTTAGCTCTTTGCACTTAGCTGTCTGCGCTCAATTGGAGGAAGTAAATTGGCGGAAAAAAGAATTTACGAAATGATTTTCATCGTCGATCCCGACGCGGGCGACGAAGACGTGGTGAAGCTCAGCGAAGGCGTGCAGAAGATCATCACCGGCCAGGGTGGCAGTATCACCAAGACTGAGATGATGGGCAAGCGCGCGCTCGCCTACGAAATCAATCACAAGAAAAACGGTACTTATGTGCTGTTGGAAATTGAAGGGTCGGGTGCCGAGATTGCCGAGGTCGAGCGCCGCATGCGCGTTAACGATCAGATTCTCCGCTACATGACCGTGCGCGTCGATGAGATGCGCCGTCGCGCCGAAAAGCTGAAGGACCGCCGCGCGCGCAAGGCTGCCAAACAGCCGTCGGACGGCAAAGCGAAAGCCGCTGAAGTCGACACCGAAGTCGAAGAGGAAGAGTCAGCCGCATAGGGCGATTGACGAAGAGAAGGGAAGACTATGTCAACGAATTACGAAGAGCGCGATTTTGGATTTGAGCGCGAATACGATCGCACGATGCCGCGCGGCCCGCGCCGCATGCAACGCCGCAAGATTTGCCGTTTCTGCATCGAGAAGGTCGATCTGATCGACTGGAAAGATGTGAAGCTATTGACTTCTTACGTGCCTGAGCGCGGCAAAATTCTGCCGCGGCGCATCTCGGGCGTTTGCGCGACACATCAAAGAATGCTGGCGGAAGCGATCAAGCGCGCGCGCAACATCGCGCTGCTGCCGTACGCGGCCGATTGAGATATTCCCTCTCCCTTTGGTAGAGGGTTAGGGTGAGGGTTTTACGCGGCTGTAACTACGTCCCTCACCCCATCCCTCTCCCAAAGGGAGAGGGCGATTGAGGATTAACATCATGGCACATACACAAGTTCTCTTACGTGAAGACATCGACAATCTGGGCGCGCGCGGCGAAATCGTGCGCGTGAAAGCCGGCTACGCGCGCAATTATCTGCTGCCGCGTAACCTGGCGGTGGAAGCGACGGCAAATAACGTTCGCCAAATCGAAGGTGAGAAAGCTGCGCTGGCGAAACGCGAGGCGAAAGAACGTTCGACGGCGGAATTGCAGGCGTCGAAATTAAAAGAGCTAACGCTCAAGTTCGAACGCAAAGTCGGCGAAGCCGGAATTCTGTACGGCTCAGTTACTTCGATGGACGTCGCGCATGAACTGCAGAGTCAGGGTTATGAAATCGATCGCCGCAAAATCGTGCTGCGCGAGCCAATCAAACGGTTTGGTAATTACACCGTGCCGGTGCGACTGCACCGCGATGTGACGGTCGAGTTGCCGATCCAGGTGCTCGGCGAAGGCGGCGTCGAAGTTGATGTGGAAGCGTTGCAGGCGGAAGCTGCGAAAGAAGCGCCTGCGGTCCAGGAAGCAAAACCTTCAGACGAGAGCGAAGAGTAGGAAAGCCCTCGCGGCTTTGCCGCAGCGCATTGCGGTAAGGCTTTGGCTTACCGGTACCTTTCTCTCTCAAATTGTGCGGCGAGGCTCAGCCTCGCCGCTCGTGTTTTGAAAATACTTTGTGCGGCGGCAAAGCCGCTGGCTTCGCGCTCGATAAAACCGCCTTCACTTAACATCAAGAAAATAAATCAATCGACATCTGGAATAATTTTTCACCAACGTATAATCTCTCACTTCATTTACTCACTCAGCTTTTGATTAATGGCCACACCAGAACCAATTCGCGATCCAATTCTTGAGCGCCCGCTTCCCAGCAGTCCCGACACGGAGCGCGCAATTCTCGGCGCCATCGTTTTAGATAACACCTTAATCTCTCAAGCAGTCGAGTTACTAAAGCCGCAAGACTTCTATGTTCCGTCGCATCGGCGAATTTTCGTAGCGATGATTGCGCTCTTCGAAAAAGGATCTGAAATCGATCCGATTCTGATTGCCGAAGAGTTGCGCCGCGACAACTCGCTTGAATCATCGGGCGGAATTCTTTTCCTGACGAACCTGACAAACGGTCTGCCGCACGTCACCAGTGTCGTGCAGTTCGCCAAAGTTGTCCGTGGGAAGTCATTACTGCGACAGCTCGTGAAAGTCGCAAACAAGATCACCGCGGAAGCGCTCGAAGAAGAGGACGAGCCGCAGAACATTCTCGATCACGCGGAGCATGCGATCTTTGCCTTGGCAGATGAACGCATCCGCCAGGGATTTGAACACATCAAACATCCGGCAGAGCGAGTGCTGGAAAAAGCCGAGTCGGTCGAGCATCGCGACTTGGTCGTAACTGGCGTGCCTACAGGGTTTCGCGGCCTGGATTCACTGACGGCCGGACTGCAAAAACAGGACCTGGTGGTGATTGCGGCGCGGCCGTCGATGGGTAAGACGAGTCTCGCTTTGACGCTGGCCCAGCATGCGGCGATTGAAAGTCACGCCGTGGTCGGCATCTTCAGCTTGGAAATGTCCGCCGAAGCTTTGGCGATGCGCATGCTCTGTTCGGAAGCGAGTGTCGATGCTTCGAAATTTCGCACCGGTTATCTTTCGAATGAAGAATGGTCGCGGTTAGGAAAAGCTTTGGGCAGACTTGCTGACGCGCGCATCTTCATCGACGACACAGCGGCAATTTCAGTTTTGGAAATGCGGGCCAAGGCCAGACGTCTAGCGACAGAGCAGAAGCAACTCGATCTAATCGTCGTCGATTATTTGCAGTTGATGTCCGGCACCGCCGGCCGCTTCGAGTCGCGGCAGCAGGAAGTTTCGCAAATCTCGCGCGAGCTGAAAGCGTTGGCAAAAGAACTGGATGTGCCGATGGTGGCGCTGTCGCAACTTTCGCGCGCGCCTGAAAACCGCACCGACCATCGTCCGCAACTCGCCGACCTGCGCGAATCGGGAGCGATCGAGCAGGATGCCGACGTGGTCGCCTTCATCTATCGCGAAGAGCAATACAACAAGCAGGAAGAAAACAAGAATATCGCCGAACTGATCGTCGCCAAGCAACGCAACGGTCCGACTGACACAGTCTATCTCGCCTTTGTAAATCAATTCGCCAAGTTCGCCGATCTCGATCGCGATGCGCTTGGCGCCTACCTCAGCCGCTTCGATCGCTCGAAAGGATCGCCGCGCATCAATCGCGGCCCGGAAGGATTCTAAGAATTCATCCGCAGATTTCGCTGATTAGACAGATTAGAAAAGCCGCACGGGGATGTTGCGAGCGTAGTCTTCCCCGAATGCATTTCTTATTTGAATCAGTGTAATCTGCGTAATCTGTGGATAATTCGCAATCGATGATGGGAAGACCAACCTGGGCTGAGATCGATCTCGATGCCCTCGCGCACAATTATCGAATTATCAAGAGTCACGTCGGCGATGACGTGAAAATTCTCGCGGCGGTGAAGGCCAATGCTTACGGCCATGGCGCTGTCGAATGCGCGCGGCGACTCGAGCGTGAAGGCATCGATTGGCTTGGGGTGGCGCTGCCCGAAGAAGGGATTGAACTTCGCAATGCGGGATTTATAAAGCCGATCCTTTGTCTTGGCGGCTTTTGGCAAGGGCAAGAGACGCTCTGTCTACAGCAGCGATTGACGCCGGTGGTTTATGAAATCGAGGCCGTCAAAGCTATCGATTGCGCGGCTCATGAGGCGAACGTCGTCGCCGATGTTCACGTTAAAATCGATACCGGCATGGGTCGGCTGGGTGTTCGCGCGGAAGACGCGGCGGAGATGTGCAATGCGCTGGCTGTCTGCAAAAACATTCGTGTCGATGGATTGATGACGCACCTCGCTGCGGCCGACGATGCCTCGAAAGCAAAGTTCACCAACGAACAGTTAGACAGATTCGATCGAGCGATTGCGGCCTTTCGTGAACGCGGCTTTCGTCCAACATATATTCACGCCGCAAACTCCGCCGCGACGTTTGCGAAATCGCGAAGTGAGGACAATTTGGTGCGGCCCGGTGGTTCGCTTTATGGATTTACTCGCGATGTTTTTCCCAAAAATATCGAGACGCCGCCGCTCAAGCCCGTCATGTCTTTGCATTCTCGAATCATGCTCTTGAAACATGTTCCACGCGGCGAGATGCTCGGCTATGGTTGCACCTTTGAAACCCAACGTGACTCGCTGATCGCGACCCTACCGATTGGGTACGATGATGGTTATTCGCGCGGCTTGTCGAATCGTGGACGCGTGATTGTGCGCGGACAAGTCGCTCCGGTGGTGGGGCGCGTGTCGATGGATTTGACGTTGATCGATGTTACGGATGTTCCCGATGTTTCAACCAACGATCACGTGACGTTGCTCGGACGTGAGGGGGAGTCAATGATTGCCGCCGAAGACTTAGCCGAACTTGCCGGAACGATTTCGTACGAAGTAACCTGCCGCATTAGCAATCGTGTCCCGCGCATTTACCGGAATTGAATTATGACCGAATCAACGAAGCTCACAGTTCAGATCAATGATGCCAATTCGATAACGGCGATATTGTATTCCGCGGCGAAGAAGAATCGCGCGTGTGTGACGATTATTCTTGGTCATGGCGCGGGCGCCGATCAGATGAGCGGCTTCATGCGTATGATGGCCGCGGGTTTTGCAGCACGCGGGCTCGATGCGATGACTTTCAATTTTCTTTACAAAGAGCAAAAGCGCGGTGCGCCCGATCCGAAAGCGAAATTGGAGGCGTGCTATCGCGCAGTTATCGACGCCGCGATGAAACACAAGCAGCTCACGGGTAATGGCCTTGTCATCGGCGGTAAGTCGATGGGAGGACGCATCGCTTCACAGGTTGCGGCAGAAGATTCGGACGGGATCGCCGGTCTGGTTCATCTCGGCTATCCGCTCCATCCGCCGGGGCGGCTGGATAAAATGCGCGCTGAGCATCTGCCGAAAATTAAAGTGCCCATGCTATTCGTGCAGGGAGCACGCGATGCGTTCGGAACTGAAGATGAGATTAAGACGGTGATCAAAAAGCATCGGCTGAAAGCAGACCTGTATACGATCGCAGCCGGCGATCATTCATTCAAAGTTCCAAAGAGCTTAAAGCCACAACAGCAGGTCTATGAAGAAGTGATGGATGAAGTCGCGCGCTGGTGCAGGAAGTTGTGAATCGCCCTTCTCCCCTTGGGAGAAGGGGCAGGGATGAGGGCTTGTCGCGATAAACCCTCACCCAACCCTCTCCCAGAGGGAGAGGGCTGACGGAAGGACTCAAGATTTGCTCAAATACAATTTCATTCAACTGGATGTATTCACTAATCGCGCTTTCGCCGGCAATCCGCTGGCGGTGTTTCCCGAAGCCGAAAGCATCACCGACGAACAGATGCAGCAGATTGCGCGCGAGATGAATTTGTCAGAGACCGTGTTCGTCCTGCCTTCAGAAAAAGAAGGCGTGACGCGGCGCCTGCGCATCTTCACGCCCGGCAGCGAATTGCCGTTCGCGGGTCATCCGATCGTCGGCACGTGGAACTGTCTGGCGCGCGAAGGTGTTGTGCCTCTGCCTGAAAGCGGCAACGGGCGCGTGCGCTTAAAGCATGAAGTCGGCATCGGCCTATTGCCGATCGAAATTGATTTCAAAGATGGTGAACCCACAAAGGTGACCATGACGCAGGGCAAGTGGGAGATTCGCGCCGAAATCGACGACTGGCAGGAACAGGCGGAGATCGCGCGTGCGCTTGGCTTGGCTCGTGAAGACTTGGACGAGACTTTGCCGATTCAAGCGGTCTCGACGGGAAATACGATGTTGCTGGTGCCGATTCGATCGCTCGCCGATCTCAGTAATTGTCGTCCGAATCAAAATCTGCTTGACGATATTTTCGGTCGCAGCGAAGTTCTTAGCGGCGGCACGGGATGTTATGCATTCACGCGCGAGACGATCGAGATTGGCGAAGCGCGCGCCCATGCGCGGTTCTTTGTTGGCATGGGGATCGGCGAAGATCCGGCGACCGGAAGCGCTGCTGGGCCATTGGGCGGATATTTGGTCTACCACAATGCGACGCGCGTCGATCCGGCGGACGGTGTTTACAAATTCGTGATCGAACAAGGCGACTTCATTAATCGGCCCAGCCGAATTGGATTGGAAGTTAAAGGCGCGCCGGGAAACGTCGAAGAGGTGCGCGTGAGCGGCGAGGCAGTGGTGGTGGCGAGAGGCGTATTGGAATTTTGAAAACTGCAAGGGGTTGATTATGAAGCTCGGGATAATCTTCATCGCCGGTTTGTTGACGATCAGCGGGGCGCAGAGCTCTTTTCGCGGGCAAAGCGCTGACGACAAGGCTTCTCAGCAATGGCTTGAACAGCGCTACACAGAGGCAACGTCAATTAAACCAGGCATGAGTCGCGCGGATTTACTGAAGCTGTTTACGGAGGATGGAGGACTTCAGTCAATTCCTGCTGGGACTTATGTACTAAGAAGTTGTCAGCTTATTAAGATTGCGGTGAAATTCGATACAAAGTACGGAGTTGAGTACAAGCCTACACCGGACGATAAGTTGAAGATTATTGAAGTCTCGAGGCCGTACTTGGAACGCATGGCCGTCGATTAGCGATTTCTAATGACAGCTCAACTCGATCTTCTAATCATTGGCGCTGGACCGGCGGGACTGTCAGCAGCAGATGCAGCCGCGCGTGAAGGTCTGTCCTATGTCGTCATCGAGAAAGGGACGATCGCTAACACGATCCGGCAATATCCCGTCGGCCGGACAATGTTTTCAACGCCCAATGAATTGGAGATGCGCGAAGGCTCGCTCAAACCGGTGCGCGAGAAACCAACGCGCGAAGAGTTGCTTTCGCACTACATTCACTTCGTGCTCGATCACGATTTGAAGATTAACACTGGCGAAGAGGTGATCGACGTAACGGGTGAGGATGACAACTTTACGATTCAAACGAGATGCCTGGCGTTCGACGGTCACAACAAACGAAACACGTATCGAGCACGAAATGTCTTGTTCGCTATTGGCGCGATGGAGTATCCGCGGCGGCTTAATATTCCCGGCGAAGACTTACCGAAAGTCCATCATCGTTTCGTCGATCCTTATGCTTATGTCCGCAAGGAAGCGATGGTGATAGGCGGCGGCAACAGCGCGGCCGAAGCGGCTTTATTTCTGTCGGAAGAAGGCGCACATACCACGATGGTCATTTGGCGCGAAGATTGGGAGAACCGCGATCCGAAGGCCGGCGCGATGAAGCACTGGGTGCGCACGCCGCTCGAACGCGAAATCGAAGAAGGCCGTCTGCGCGTGATTCTCGACAAAAACATCGATGAGATCACGGTTGACTCGGTGCGTTTGACAACGGAAGAAGGCGAGTCGCTGAGGGTTCCGAACGATGTGGTGTTCGTCTTGATTGGCGCTGACGCGGATCTGTCAATATTGAAGAAGCTCGGCCTCAAAACCGAAGCGGGAAAGTTGACGGAAGTTCCGGTGTATAATCCGGAGACTTTTGAGACGAACATCCCCGGCATTTACGTCGCCGGCCATTTCACGCATGCGCGCCACATCAAAGCCGCCATCGACGTGCCGCGAAAGATTATTCCCCTCATTGCTGAGAGACTGCGCAGAACCATCGCGCTCTAACATTCTACAGGTGGAAACGCCGCTGACGCCAATTGAATTCGCCCGCCGTGCGCGCAAGCTCTACGACGGACGCGAAGCCGTCGTCGACGGTGAGCTGCGGTTAACTTACGAACAATTCTTCGATCGCTGCGATCGTTGGTCGGCTGCGCTGCAAAAGCTCGGCGTGGCTCGCGGAGATCGGGTTGCGTACATCGCGCCGAATACTCACGCGCAACTCGAGTCGTTTTACGCTGTGCCGCAAATCGGCGCGGTGCTGGTGCCGATAAATTATCGATTGACGGCGGAAGATTTTGTTTATCTCATTAATCACAGCGGGGCGAAGATCGTGTGCGCGCATTCTGATTATCTTGACGCGATCGATGGTGTCCGTTCGCAATTGCCGTCGGTCGAACAATTCGTAGCTTTGCAGGATGCACATGATCGCTGGGCGAATTACGAAGCGCTATTGACGGCAGCGACGCCTCGTTTCGATCGCCGAACAATCAGCGAAAACGATTTGCTCACGATCAATTACACCAGCGGCACGACCTCACGGCCGAAAGGCGTGATGATTACGCATCGGAATGCCTACATGAATTCAATCGGCACGCTGGTGCACGAACACATGTCGTGCGCCGATCGATATTTGTGGACGCTGCCGATGTTTCACGCAAATGGATGGACGTTTGTGTGGACGGTGACCGCGGCGGGCGCGACGCATGTGTGTCTGCCCAAGGTCGAGGCCCATCGAGTCTTTGAATTAATCGAGCAAGAGCGAATCAACATGCTTTGCGCCGCGCCTACTGTTTTGATTGCGCTCGCCAACGCCGACGAAGACGTCCGTCGCAACGCGCGGCGCGGCGTGCGCGTGTTCACCGCGGGAGCGCCGCCGGCAGCTTCGACGATCGAGCGACTGGAAGATGAATTAGGCTGGACGGTAACGCAGGTTTATGGACTGACGGAAACGACTCCGTTCATCACCGTCTGCGAAAGACGCGCGGAGCACGATGCGTTGTCGATGGCGGAGCGCGCCCTCATCAAAGCCCGGCAAGGCGTCGAACTAATCACGTCGGGCGAGACCACGGTGTTCGCCGATGACGGTTCCGAAGTTCCGCACGACGGCGAGACAGTCGGCGAGATCGTCGTGCGTGGCAACGTCGTCATGGCGGGTTACTACAACGACCCTGAAGCGACGGCACAGGCGATGCGCGACGGTTGGTTTCATACCGGCGATGCCGCCGTGATTCATCCAGACGGTTACATTGAAATTCGCGATCGGCTCAAGGACGTAATCATCAGCGGCGGCGAAAACATTTCGTCGGTCGAAGTCGAGGGCGTGCTGCTGCGTCATCCGGCAGTTCAGGAAGTGGCCATCGTGGGATTGCCGGACGAGCGCTGGGGTGAAGCGCCGCACGCGTTCGTGGTGCTGAAGAATGGCGCCACCGTTTCGGAAGATGAGTTGCGCCAATTCGCGCGCGATCACCTGGCTCATTTCAAAGCGCCCCATCGGATTAACTTCGTGTCGGATCTCCCTAAGACGGCCACCGGCAAGATTCAGAAATACGTCTTGCGCGGCGGCCGGGCAGCGATTGCGAAACAATAATACTTGCCTTCGCGTAAACGGTTGTGATAAATCGCGGAGCGCTTTTAAGTTTCAAATGAACGGAGACTTTCCCCTATGGCTCGATCAATCATTGGTGTAATAGTCGGCTACATTTTGATGTTCATCCTGAATATCATCGGGTTCGTGACCTTGTACACAGTCACGGGGCCGGCCAATGCGTTTAAGCCGGGTTTGTATCTGGCTTCAAATCGATGGATAGCGTTTACCGCGCCCATCCTCCTGGTCACCGGAATCATCGCCGGACTGGTCTGTGCTGTGATCGCGGCCGAGCGCCGTTGGCACTGGCAATCGTGGTCGTGGTGCTTGGTGTGATTCTAGCGGTTCCGGCGGTGATGAAGGCGCAGGCGAACTCGAAGTTGGTGCGCACCGGCGATGTGCCGCAAATGGAAGCGGCGCAGAAAGCTTACTGGCCCGTGTGGTGTCCGTTTGCATTTCCGTTCGTTAGCGCAGTGGGCGTGTTGATTGGCGGCAAGCTAAAGCGGCGCTCATAACTCGCCGGCGGCGGCGCGCATGCCTTGAGCTCAGTCGTCGCAGACTATCGAAAGAACAAAACGTGATTCGATCAATAATCGTGGTGATCGTCTCTTACCTCGTGATGTTCGTACTCGCCTTCATCGCGTTTACCTGCGCTTATTTGATTGTTGGTCCCGACACGGCTTTCGACGGGGAATATTCGAAGCTTCGGCGACTTGGATCGGAATCGCCTTCATCGTCAACGAGGTCGATGCAATCATCGGCGGGTTTATTTGCGCACTGATCGGAAAAGG
>DASQYL010000084.1:0-16093 GCA_035639235.1 Pyrinomonadaceae bacterium
GCCGAATGGAATGCTCTGAAGTTCATTGGCCCAAGCGGGTTTTTTCTCAACAGCGGTCAGGCGCGTGAGTTGTTGAATATTTATCATCAGGGCGAATACACCAAGGTGGGCGGCGCGGAAATGCGAGAAGTTGCCGAGCTGGCGGCCGCAAACGACTTGCACATTCAAAAGATCACGGAGGCTTTGGGCCAATTACCCGCGCCTGCCAAAAAACTTCGCGTGGTGCTCGATGCCTGCAATGGAGCTGGTTCGGTGGCCGGACCAAAACTCCTCGAAGCGTTGGGCGCTGAGGTTATTCCAATCAACGTGACTCCCGATGGATCGTTTCCGCGTCCCGCCGAGCCGCTGGCGGAAAACCTGGCCGACTTATGCGCCGCGGTCAAAGCAGAGAAAGCTGACGTTGGCTTTGCCCAGGATATGGACGCCGACAGGCTAGCAATAGTTTCTGAACAAGGCATCGCGGTTGGCGAGGAATACACGCTGTTGCTGGCCGCACTGTATGTTCTCAGAAAGACTCCGGGACCTTTGGTGGCAAATCTATCGAGCACCGCTACGCTTCAGGAGGTTGCGCGCCGCTTTGGCTGTCAACTTTCTTTCTCAAAAATTGGCGAAGTCAATGTCACTGAAGAGATGCAGAAACAGAATGCGGTGATTGGCGGTGAAGGGAACGGCGGCGTGATTTATCCGCGTCTCAATTTTGCCCGCGACAGTCTGGTGGGAATGGCCCTGATCCTGCATCTGCTGGCGGAAACTGATCAGACCGTTAGTGAGCTGGTCAATTCCTTGCCGCAGTTTGCAATGATCAAAGAGAAAATAGCTTGCCCTTCAGATAAAATCTCTGCCGTCCTTAAGATGATCCGGAATCAGTATGCGGCGTATCCGATGGATCTTCGCGATGGGGTGAAAGTCAGTCTGCCCGACGGATGGTTTCTCGTCAGAGGCTCAAACACTGAACCGATCATTCGCGTGATCGCCGAGGCGAAAACCGAGGCTGATGCAAAGACCATATTCACTCAGATCTATTCAAGAGTGCAGGAGATGGTGGCGTGATGGTCTCGGATGACTTTGAGTCGAGCTGCAAATGACTATGTCATATAAAATCAGGCTAATAATCCGGCTGTTCCTGGTAGTAGGAGTCGCGAGCTTTCCAACTCTTACTTCCACTCTTGCCCAGCGCGCAAACAGGGAAGTGCCAGCCACGTCACACTCAAAACACCGGGCCAACGCATCTTCGCAAGTATTCTTCGATGATTTTAATTACTTAAATGATCGTCAACTGGCCCGACATGGCTGGATCATTCGGACGGCGCCGGGATGGCCCGGTATTCCAGGCGCAACGTGGGGAAAGAAGGGCGTATCATTTATCAACGATGCGGAACAACGTGGCAACCGTGTGCTCCGCATGATCTCCTCAACCGACGGCGCCGGCCCAAACACTTTTCAGACGCAAATTTGCCATCAGCGTAAATATCTTGAAGGGACTTATGCCGCGCGCGTTCGCTTCGTCGACTTGCCGAGCGACGGACCCGGCGGAGATGGTGTGGTTGAATCGTTCTACACGATTAGTCCTCTGAAAGCGCCGTGGGATCCTGACTACAGCGAACTGGATTTTGAGTATCTGCCGAACGGCGGCTGGGGATACTCTGGCCCTAATCTGTTTACTACTTCCTGGCGCACTTTCAGCCCGGAGCCGAATTGGAAAAAGGACAACGTCTTTAATGCCAGCGCCGGAGCCATCGCCGGCTGGCACACACTCGTAACCCGAGTATCCGAGGGGAAGATCGCGTATTTCATCGACGGCAAACCGTTGGCAGAGCACGGCGGACAGTATTATCCGCGTTCGTTGATGTCCATCAATTTCAATCTTTGGTTTATCAAAGACGCCGGCATCAAATCCAATGCCGTGCGCCGCTACCAGGAAGACATCGATTGGGTCTTTCATGAAGCCAGGAAAGCATTGACGCCTGAAGAGGTGGAAGCGAAGGTGGCATCCCTGCGACGTAGATCTCGCAAATACCAGGATACGGTTCCGGCGCCCGTTCCCGCGTTGATATCGCCCTGCGATTATTGAGTGACATCAGCGCTTACTTTCCTTGAGAAAACAAATCGTGATCGACAAAAGTAAAGGCTATGCGCGCCGCGAGTTTCTGAGTCTCGCGACAGTGGCTGTCGCGGATCTTGCCTTGGCTCGATCGTTCAGGGTGAAGCGCAAACAGGAAGTGCTTGTGTACGTCGGAACTTACACCACGGGCAAGAGCGAAGGAATCTATCTATATCGTTTGAACCTTTCTTCGGGTGAGCTGCGGCAGGTCGCCATCACCAGCGATGTTGTGAATCCTTCGTATCTCACGCTCGCGCCCAGTCGGCGTTTCCTGTATGCGGTCAACGAAGTTGGAAATTTTGGTGAGAAGAAGAGCGGGGCCATCAGCGCGTTTGCGATCGATCAAAGTACCGGCCAACTGCGGCTGCTAAACCAGCGAGCTTCGTTAGGCGCCGATCCTTGTTATCTGGCAGTTGATAACAGCGGCAAGTTCGTCCTTGGCGCAAACTACACCGGAGGCAACGTCGCAGTTTTCCCGGTCCAACCCGACGGCAGCTTGGGCCAGGAGACGGACATCAAGCAGGATGAAGGCTCAAGCGTGAACCGAGAGCGCCAGCAGGGACCGCATGCTCACTACATCGCGCTCGACGCAACGAACCGGTTTGCATACTCATGCGATCTGGGAACGGACAAAATTATGATTTTCCGGTTCGACTCGCGTGCGGGAAAGTTGTCGCCGGCGAATCAGCCTTGGGTGCAGGTTAAGCCAGGCGCCGGCCCGCGCCATCTGGCTTTTCATCCGAAAGGTAAATACTTGTTCGTCTTGAATGAATTACACTCGACGGTAACTTCATTCTCGCGTGATTCAGGCGATGGACGATTGGAGGAGCGGCAGACTCTAAGCACTTTGCCAAACGATTTCACCGGGACAAACACGGGCGCCGAAATTGAAGTCTCGGAGGACGGGCGTTTCCTCTATTGCTCAAATCGCGGTCATGACAGCGTTGCAATTTTTGCGATTAATCCCCGCGACGAATCACTCAACTTGATCGGCCATGAATCAACGCGAGGACGAACGCCGCGCAATTTGCCATCGATCCGACGGGAAAGTTTCTGTTGGTGGCAAACCAAAACTCCAACAACATCGTGGTCTTCCGCGTGGATCAAAAGACTGGTCGGCTGAGTTCGGCTAATCAAACCGCTGAAGTGCCGACGCCTGTGTGTCTCAAGTTCACCGCTCCGTTTTCTTAATCACATTGTAAGACCAGGTCCGGGTACGCGCTCAACTGCTGACGTGCCATCATCGATTGTTAGTATCGACGCAACATCACGACGAGTCAGTAAAAGCGTTCCGGTTTGCTTCATTTCAATCACTTCCATTATGTGTACCTATAGAAGCGCGCGGACCGCTGCAGATACGATTCCCGTAACCATCGCGCCGGAATCTTTGGAGTCTCGACCGGACTTACGGCGAGGATTACAATGTCCGCCGAGACGAATTGTCCTATCTGAGGATCAATCGTCCTTTGTTTGAGAATCGGCAGAAAGGGGTCGCAAGCGAGGAGAATGGTGATGCGAAAAATAACCGGACAGCTCATCATGGCACTCATTTTCTTATTCACCTTATTTTTCGCCCCGCCCATTCACGCGCAGGACTCAGTCACCGTCCTGCCCGGCGCTGGACTCACGCGCATCATTCCGCCGGGTTTTTATTTTCAGGGATTGAGCGCGGCTAGGCGATGCGCAACGCCGCTGCGGCGCGGCTAAGCGACAAGCGTTATGTGATCGCGGGCTCGTCGATACTTCGGGTTATGCCGGGAGCGGCTTTTTACAAATGCCAGCAAGGACCTGCTAATTAATTTGACTGACAATCAAGCAAACTCGATTACGAATTTTAAATTCGATGTTTCGAAGTTGATCGTCGACGGCAGAGTCGAATTCTGAATGAATAGCGCGTTGAAAGGAATTTACAAGATGTCCCGCTAAACTACGCGGGATTTCCTTTACCTATATGAAATTTCCGAGAGCCGGTGGGATTCTTTTGCACCCGACTTCGTTGCCGGGGCCATACCGCATCGGCGACCTCGGCGACCAGGCCTATCGCTTTGCAGATTTTCTGGTCGCGAGCGGTCAAACACTGTGGCAGGTTCTGCCGCTCGGGCCGACCGGGTACGGTGATTCGCCTTACGCCTGTTACTCAGCGTTCGCTGGCAACACCCTGCTAATCAGTCCTGAGCGACTCTGCAAAAATAACTTAATCAGAAAAAGCGAAATCTCGAATTTGCCATCGTCGCCTGAAACAGCCGTTGACTTTGGCGCCGCCCACGAGTTCAAGGGCGCGATTCTGGCCGAAGCGTTTGCGAATTATCAGCGCACTACCGACATAGAATTTCGCAGCAAATTCGAAACCTTTGCCGAACAGAATGCCGCATGGCTTGATGACTACGCGTTGTTTCGAGCGCTGAAGAATGCGCACGGCAGCTCGCCCTGGTATGAATGGGAACCTTCACTGGCGCGCTGTGTGCCGGCATCGATAGCGCGTGCACGAAAGGATCTGCACGAAGAAATCGAGGCACAGAAGTTCTATCAGTTTCTTTTTTTTCAACAATGGTCTGACCTGAAGACCTACTGCAATCGCCGCGGCATCAGTATTGTCGGTGATGTGCCGATTTTTGTGGCGCACGATTCGGCGGATGTCTGGACAAACCCTGATCAATTCAAGCTCAACGCAGACGGCTCGCCTATCGTCGTGGCCGGAGTGCCGCCTGATTATTTCAGCAAGACCGGACAGTATTGGGGCAATCCGATCTTTAATTGGGAGCGAATGCTGGCTGACGGTTTCAAATGGTGGATCGAGCGCGTGCGCGCGACATTGCAAATGGTTGACATCGCGCGCATCGATCACTTTCGTGGGTTCGCGGCGTGCTGGGAAATTCCCGGCGGCGACAAAACCGCCGAGTGCGGTCGTTGGGTGGAAGCGCCGGGTCGTGAGCTGTTCACGGCAATTCGCAATGCGCTGGGAGAACTTCCGATCATCGCAGAGGACCTCGGCGTCATTACGCCAGACGTTGAAAAGCTGCGGGACGATTTCGGCTTTCCGGGCATGCGCATCCTGCAGTTTGCTTTCAGCAGCGACACCAGGAACATCGACCTGCCGCACAACTACACCCAGAACGTCGTGGTTTACACGGGCACGCACGACAACGATACAACTTTCGGTTGGTTCAATAGTGTCGCGGGCGAAGGCTCAACGCGCACAGCGGCACAAATCGAGTGCGAGCGAAATTTCTGCCTGAAATATCTGCAGACCGAGGGAAGAGAAATTCATTGGGATTTTATGCGGGCGGTGCTCGCTTCGGTAGCTAACACCGCGATCGTGCCGATGCAGGATGTGCTCGGGCTGGGGACTGAAGCGCGCATGAATCTGCCGAACAGCACTTCCGGAAATTGGGTGTGGCGATTCGAAGGGAATTCTTTGACCGATGAAGTGGCGGAGCGTCTGCGCGGCTTGACGGAATTGTACGGCCGTTTCCGCGAAGGCCCGGAGACCGAGTCATGCGAATGAAGCTGAAGAGCGAGTCATTAATGTATCACCCGTTTAAATGGCGCACTTGTGCGCCAATCGCACGGTGGACAAGTCCGCAGTCCAAACGGCGCGTGCTGCGGGTGTTCGCGTTTGGGCTGACGCTTCGTGAAAGCTGTACAGTTTCTATGGCCTTCGATCAAAAAGATTCTGAATCGATATGCCGATCTTACCGGCCATATGCCGCTGATGCCCGCTTGTCGCTCGGTATGCTGCAATGCCGCTACAGCTACTACCCGGACACGATGGTTGAGCGCGTCGTCCGCGAATATCGCGAGCGCGGTCTGCCGACCACACTCTATGAAGATGACGGATCGACACCGGCATACGAGCGCGGCGTGTTTCGGCGAACGACGGTAAATGTGAAGCGAGGCCGAATTGGTTATCTCGCAACGATTGATGTTTCAAATTCCGAATACAATCCCGGCGCGTGCAAATTTAGTCTTGTAATTAAGTCTTTGCCGGCCACAAAGGTTGTGATCGTCGCGGACCATGTTGGCTCCCCAACAGGTCGAGGTCAGATAAATTATGACGTGGATCAAGACCATATCCGTACGCGAAGATGAAAAGTTGCGCGAAGTTGTCGAAGCGCAGCGCGCGTTGTATCCGATCGAATATGCTGAGCCGGTTCATCCGACACCAGACGGTGAGACTTCCGGAATTGTCGCTTCGCACAGTCTGATTCCGGATGCGCTCTATCACGCATTCAGTACGTTCGGCACTTTGATGTCGCCCGAGTTACCGTTGACGCGGCGTCAGCAGGAAATGATCACGACGGTGGTGTCGGTTGCGAATCGCTGTCACTATTGAATCGAATCTCACGCAGAGTTTCTGCGTCGCGTAACACTCGATGACGAATTAGTCAAAGAGCTGCAAGAGGATTACCGCAGGGCGCCGATCTCGGAAGCAGATCGAGTAATGCTCGATTACGTGTCGCAGTTAACTCGCGACGCCACGCGTATTTCAAGAGCGGATCATGAAAGTTTGCGCGCGCATGGCTTTGACGATCGCGCCATCCTGCAAATTACGTTAATTGCATCCTGGTTCAATTACATCAACCGCGTGGCCGATGCGTTGGGCGTGGGAAGAGAATAAGTTACACAACCGGCGACCGCAACTGTCGCTTAGTCTGGCTACATATCAACACGCAAGGCGTCATCTTCGCCCCATCTTTGGTCCTGTAACCCATCGCTGGATCGGATGTACGCACAAACTCTTAGGCGGTTGTTTCTCGTCTTTGGCCAACAGTGACGAAGAGACCACCCTCATGTCCAAGCTTGTAAATCCAACCGAGCTGCGCGAGCCACCCTTCGAAGCGCCAGTTGTCTCCAGCGAACGCGAATAGATCATCCGTCTTGTCCCCTATAAGCGCGCTTGGGTAGGCCCGCAGATAGTCCACATCGTTTTCGGCAAGCCAACCTTGGACTTCAGCGAGTGTATGGCGATGTTCCTCGGGATGTTGATATTGATCGCGTAACCAGGCCGCGCGTCGGGCCGGTTCGTTTGTCCGGTCGCGCAGGACCGGATCGAATAGGATCAATCGATAACGCGACATACGCGCCACGGTTCGGCGCAGCCTTAGTGGAATACGCGCGATCGCATTATAGAGTCCCAGGACAATCACTCCGCCTGGACGAGCAAAGTGAACGAGCGACGCGAAGGCTGCTCTCGGATTTGGCGTGTGGTGTAAGACACCCGATGAATAGACCACATCGAATGAAGCTGGGCGCAAACCTGCGCGATGAAGATCTGTTTCGACAAACAGCACGCGATTGAGTTGGAAGTCTTTGGCAGCAGCCGCCGCTAATTCAAGTGAAGCTCGCGTTAGATCAGCGCCGATCACCAGGCGATCTGCGCGGGCCAAATACAAACTCATCTGACCGGTGCCGCAACCCACCTCCAGGATTTTCGCATTCCACGGGATTGCTCGATCAAGCAGTTGCGCGAACTCGCTGCGCTCAGCCCGCGCGCGTAGCGATGACAGCGTTTCACATTCGCGGTAGTTAGGAAACGGCGCGTCTTCGTAAAAGCGCCTGACGTTCTCCACCTGCTCGTCAGCCACGATTCGCAAGGAAGGGATTCCGGCGGGCGCGTCGTAATACGCGCCACATTCGTGACAGGCCCAGTAAGCATCGAGTGCGCCGCTACAGGCAGGACAGGCCAGCAGTTCCAAAAAGTCGTCCACTGCTTAGAAGATTGCGTAAATGAACGGAGCCAGAGCCTCGACCGTGGTGGCGATAATCAGCAATAACCCGGTCACACACAAAAAGATTGCCAATGGCACTAGCCAGCGTCGATGCGAATCGCTTCGCCATAAACCGCTGGCAAGTTGGGCTGTCGATCCGAACGTGCTGCCGAACATGATCAGGCCGCGTTGGATTTTGCCACGCTTTTTAAGCATGTCGCTTCCTCCTTCCGTGTGGCCGCTGCGCGCTTCGTTACGCGAGTCTGGCCAGCAACGAGAACATCGATACCGCAACGCAGGAATGTCGAATAACCCTCGGCGATACGATTTACGATAGGTTCGCCAGCAAGGTTGAACGATGTATTGAGTAGGATCGGGATGCCCCTGCGCCTGCCATATGCTTCCAGCAGTGAGTACAATCTCGGCGCCATCTTACGCTCTAAAGCCTGTAGTCGCGCGGTGCCGTCGATGTGGGTTATGGCGGCCAATTGTGACTGCCATTCGGGGCGCACGGGAAAGACCCCAGACATGAAACGCGCCAGTCGCGCGCCGCCAGGTGGCAGTTCAAAATACTTCTCGGCTACTTCAATCGGAACAACCGGAGCGAACGGACGAAACTCTTCGCGAAACTTGATTTCCCGATTGAGCCGATCGCGCATTTCGATTGCGTGGGGCGCGGCCAGGATGCTGCGATGACCCAGCGCGCGCGGTCCAAACTCGAGAGCGCCATCCATCCAACCGACAATGCGGCCGTCCACGAGGTCATCGGCAACTTGATTGATCAGAGCATCATCACTGAAACGATCGAGCGAATGTCCATCTTCGCCGGCGAGTCGCGCCAAATCATCTGAATCGATTGATGGTCCCCAGAAAGGATGATCCGGAACCTCACGATAGGGATTGCCGAAGTGAATGCGATCAGCGTAGAGCGCCGCGCCGATTGCGCAACCGGCATCACCCGGAGCCGGTGGCACAAAGATCCGCTCGAAACCAGACTCTGCGAGAATGCGTGCGTTGGCCACGCCATTCAAAGCCACGCCGCCACCCAGACACAGGTCTGCAAGTCCTGTCTCTTCCTGAAGCGAGCGTGCTATTTCCACCAGTGTGTCCTCCAAAACCCTCTGCACACTGGCCGCAATATCGGCAAACCGCGAACCGTCGACGGTATCCAAATTAATCGGGGCGTATGGATCGCGGGCGGAGCCGAATAATTCAATAAAACGTGAAGAATAAGAACGTTTACTCGTCGTGTGATATTCGAAGTAATCGAGATCGAGCGCAAATGCGCCGTCCGCTGTGCGCCGAATCAGACGACGCACTTGGTCAACCATAGTCGGACGGCCATATCCGGCCAAGCCCATGACTTTGTATTCATCTTCGTTCACCTTAAAGCCGAGATAGGCCGTGAACGTCGAGTACAACATTCCCAACGAGTGTGGAAACTTGATTTCACGCAACAGCGTAATCGCGCTCCGCCCGTTTGCGTGCTGCTCACCGTGACCGACAGTCAGCGTCGCCCACTCACCCACGCCATCGGTTGTCAGAATTGCTGCTTTCGCTGTTGGCGCCGTGAAGAAAGTCGCGGCAGCGTGTGATTGGTGGTGCTCGGTAAACAAGACCCTACTCCCGGGCACACCTAAGCGCGATGAGATGATGCCGCGCATCCAAACCTTCTCGCCGAGCGCATTCTTCATGGCTTTCGGAAAGGTACGCCACGAGTGCGGGAAGGCTCGCAAGGCGCAGGTGAGAATCCGATCGAACTTCAACATCGGCCGTTCATAGAAGACGACCGCGTCAAGTTCCTCGGGCTCAAGACCAGCGTGCTCAAGACACCATTCGATCGCAGCGAGTGGAAAACCCGCGTCGCCTTTGTGCCGCGAAAGACGTTCCTCTTGAACCGCACAGACGGGTACGCCATCGATAACTAGCGCCGCTGCCGCGTCATGGTAGTGCGCCGAAATACCAAGGATGTTCAATTTTTCAATACTGCTTTCTCAGGGAACCGTTACGTTCGGGGGTGATGGGGGACCATCCAGGAAATTCCCGGCGCTCGGCGCGCTTGGCGAGCAAGGCAAAGGGAGGTAACACGAGGAAATATTGAACGGTAAGCACAAGGGTGCCGACCGCGTCCGCGAGTGCGGTCGCCAACCGCAGATAACCTTTCCAAAGACGACTGAAGCGGGCGCGCCATAAGTGCCGTCGATGAGTCTCAGGCGCGACTCGAACCAGATGCGTTAGTGTATAGCTCATATGAAATCTTTCGTCGTGCAGAATCTCTTCAAAAATATCGCGCGTCGGAGGATCGTGTTGCATTACGTCGCGATAGATTGCGAAGCGACTGGCAGCTGCCTTCTCAGACAAATGTAGAAAAGCGAGCAGTGACCCCTCGGATTCTTCATCCAGTCGCAAGTCATCGAGGCCGTGCCCGCCGGGCGCTAGCCAATCGGATTCAAGCGCAGGTTTTGATCTTAATTCGAACTCGCGCAGAACTGAGCCCGCGCGTTCTCGAAACAGTAACCCATGACGAAACTCGTCCTTCGCGTGTTCCAGATACAGCCGGCGCAGCAGCGGATCTGACGTAAGCTCCGCCGCACGCAGGATGTCGCGTCCGCCATCGATTTCAACTTCGCCGAACCGCAGCAGTTTTTGCACTCGCCGCTCGACGTCGCCCCAAATCCAGCGATGTACTGGTTTAAGCAGGCGATCAAAAAACGTCGCCTGCGCTTGAAGTCGTGCTGAGCGCATGGCCGTCTCGTAACGGGCGAATTTCAGGGGTTGTGCTTCATAATATCCACTTCGGTTCGTTTTGAGCAAACACAAACCAGACTTGAGGGTGTAAAGCTCGCGTCGTGCAACTCTCCGCGAAATCTAGAGTCCAGTTGATTGCCGAAATCGCGATCGCGTTCGTCGGTGCGTTGCTAATGATTTCGGCGCTGCTCGCGAATCAGCGATGGCTCGATCATCACTTCCTGCCCTCGTTTTACACATCGCGTGCCGATTATGTGCGGGTGGAATCGGTGATTCGCATAACGGTAGCAGTGTTTGGAGCCGGATTGGCGTTACTGGCGCGACGTTATCTCGCGAAGTTCATCACGCATCGGCCGGCGCGTGCTTCCCAAATTGTGATGGCAGTCCTGCTCGCGTTTCCTGCAACTGAGTTAATACTTCGACTGCGACATAGTCACGTCCTGATGGCGGAAGAGTACACGTCCGAGATTGAACCAAGCCGCCAACGCGACTCAAGACTGGGCTGGGTCTTCGTTCCCGCGCGCACAGGTTATCAGTGGGTCGGCAATCGGAAGGTCGAGTATGCAATCGATGCCAACGGGTATCGCGTGCGCGATGCCGATGCACGAATCGATTTCGATCGGCCCACGATCGTCTTCACGGGCGAGTCGATAATGGTAGGCGAGCGACTAACGTGGGACGAGAGCATACCTGGGCAAGTCAGCGCGATCACCGGCCTCCAAAGTGCTAATGTGGCCGTGTCGGGCTATGCAAACGATCAAGCGTATCTCAGGTTACAAACCGAGCTTTCCAGATTTCAGCGGCCAGTGGCAGTCGTTACGCTCTTCAGCCCTTTTCTCTTTGATCGAAATCTAAACGATGACCGTCCTCACCTCGGTGCCGGCCTTACTTCATTACCGCCATTCAATTACTGGCGACTGACGAGGATTTTCAAGTTCCTGGCGCCTTATCGCTCCGATGAAACGATCGAACGCGGCGTAAAGGTCACAAGTGAGGTGTTGCGCTCGACAATCGAAATGGCGCGCGCGCGAGGAGCTGTGCCAATCATCGTTGTCCCGCAGTTCATTCCCGAAGAGCCGGAGGAACGAGAGATAAGGAATCGCGTTCTTGACGAGGCGGGTTTGCCTTACGTGTGGGTCGAGTTGGACGCAAGTTGGCGTGTACCCGGAGATCCTCATCCAGACGTCCGCGCCGCTCATGGCATCGCCGTCGCGATTACCGACAAACTGCTTGCAGCAGGCGTTTCGGCAGCAACAAAGTGAGAACATCTCTATGAAGGCTTCTTGCACACAAACTGACGCCGGCTAATAGAGCCTTCGGCCCAGTGATGCACTACGGGAGTGATCAAGATCGAGACGAATAGATTCCTTTAAGGAAGATCTCAATCTGCGTGAGCTACAGACGAGTATCTGCACTATCTCTCAGCTCGTCCTTCGCCCGAGACCTAAAGTAAAAGGGCGCTCCAATAAATCTTCGGAGCGCCCCGGTTTGGAAGAAGACAATTGGACTTTCACTAAGGGCTTGCATCAATGCAAGCGGATCGTAAAAAAAGCTGATTGCCCCTGACGATTGACGAACAACAGAATAGGCCTGGTCCCGGCGTTTTGAATCGCGGTATTCAAATCCGAAACTCCGTTCACAGCTTTGCGGTCAACCTCTTCAATGAGATCGCCGCGCTTGAGACCCGCATCCGCCGCGGGACCCGAAGGATCGACACTGGTTACCAGTAGTCCATGTGAGCCGTTGGCCAGATTTAGCTTATTTGCCATTTCCGGCGTCAGGGGTTCAACGCTGATGCCAAGCTTTCCGCCGTTTGTGACCGGCCTCTCGTCATTGGATGTCGCAGCCTTTTCGTTTGTTACGAGTTCACTGACCGTGACGCGCACTTGCTGCTCGCGGTTGTCACGGACGATCGTGACCGTGGCGGCGGTGCCAGGTTCAGTGCGCGCGACCTGATTACGCAGACTGTTCGTATCAGTGACGGGCGCACCATTGAAAGCGGTGATGACGTCCCCGCGCCGAATGCCCGCGCGTTCCGCCGGACTACCAGCTTCGACCGAAGTGACGATGGCTCCGCTTGCGCGGCTGATACCGAGACTGGCTGCGATATCCGAGGTGAGCGGCTGAATGCCAACGCCGAGCTTACTGCGTCTCACTCGACCGGTTTTGATCAGCTGCTCCATCACGCCACGGGCCATGTTGGACGGAATAGCAAAGCCAATTCCGATTGACCCACCTGATGGCGAAAGAATCTGCGAGTTGATGCCGATAAGTTCACCGTCCGTATTGACGAGCGCTCCGCCGGAGTTACCCTGATTGATGGCCGCGTCGGTCTGGATGAAGTCTTCGTAACTTCCGTCGCTCAGTCCGGTGGCGCGCCCTTTCGCCGAGATGATTCCCGAAGTGACGGTCTGCCCCACCCCCAGTGGATTACCGACTGCGAGGACCACGTCGCCTACTCTCGTATGATCAGAGTCGCCAAGCGGCAGCACCGGCAGAGCCGTAGCATTAATTTTCAATACGGCGAGATCGCTGGCCTTGTCCGCGCCGATCAGTTTCGCGTCGAAGGTGCGGTTGTCGGTCAGTTCAACTTTGACGTGTTCGGCCTGATCGATGACGTGATAATTCGTCAAGATGTAGCCATCGGCTGAGACGATTACGCCCGAACCGAGTGCGCTGCGACGGCGCGGCTGCTGCTGACCCTGCGGCAACCGGTCGCCGAAGAGATCGCGCAGTCTGGGATCGTCAAATAATGACGGTTGCTGTGCTTGCACATGACCTTCGGAGTGAATGGTGACCACCGCAGGTGAAACGCGGCTCACGATGTCAGCGTAAGATGTCACCGCCGGTACGCTCTTCGGGCTGTCATCTCCCGTGGCGGCCCAGCTCAACGAGCTTTGAAATCCCCAAAACAAAATTGAAACAATAAAAGCCACAGACATGAGTTTGTATTTCATTGACTGCTGCATGTCTGCGTGTGAAACTCTTTTGATTTTCATTTCCCTGGTACTCCTTGTTCTTTATTAACTTGATCCTTTCTGAGCGCCACGGGCGGCCGGCAGGATGATCCTCCGGCCGAGTCCCAGCGCTCTTAACGTCTTTTGTTAGTTTGCTACATTCTCTTGACCCGCCACCCGTAGGTGGTTTGTCACCGAGAACACGCCCGGCACACCGAGAGCGGCGTTATAAGCAAGCTGGCTGTCCATTCTGCTGTCGACTACGCCCTCAAGCGTCACATGACCATGGTTGACAACGATGTGAACGGACGGATCGGCGCCCATTGCATACCGATATAGCCCAGCCCTACTAAAAACCATCCGATAAGTTCGTTGACGGACAGCATCGTCGAAAGATGACAATGGCAGCACCTCGATATTGTTGACCACCTCTAAGACGCCTTGAATACGCGCCACCCGCCGCCCGGCATCACTGCGCGTAGTCGGCTGCACCACCTGACCGTACAAGGTCACCGTGCTGCCTTCGACTTTGTACGACAAATTGTCGAAGACACCGTAATACGGCAGCGTGCGCAACTCATGCTGCACCTGCTTTATGATTTGCTGCCGGCTGCGGTTTTGAGTTGGACCGGCGAGCGCCGCTGAAGCGGCAATCGCGACGACCGCGATGATTGCGAATAATCTATGTTTGATCGTTTTCATTTTCTTTTTGCTCCTCGATAACTTCTTCTCATTTATCAGTGACTTCTTTTTTCGTAAGTTTCCAGCGCGATAACTACTAAATGCATTGCCTCGATAACGTGAATCTGGTCTTTCGAACTTAGTCCGCCCAATGCCTCCTTAAATATGCGGCTGCGCCGATCGCGAAATTGATCCACTACCCGCTTGCCCTTCGCCGAAAGCGCCACAATCACGGAGCGGCGGTCAGTTGGCGAGGTCTGTCGCTCAATCAACCCCTTGCGGATCATCCGATCGCTTAACTGCGTCAGCGACGAGGGCGAAATGCGTAACTCCGTCGCTAGTTCTCCGGTCGACAAAGACCCCGGTCTGAGCGCTCGCAACATCTGTGCTTGCGGTAGCGTCAAATCCAGAGCCACCGCCTGGTGTTGCTGCCGATTGAACATCAAACGAGACATAGCCTCAAAAAAATCGTTCAACGTCGCTTCGGTGTCATCCAGCGCCGGTTTATTCATTCGGACCACCCGCCAACCGTTTTAGGTATCCCAATATTTTAGACGCATGAAGTATCGGAGCTGTTGCCAGCGGGAATATTCAATCTCGGATTGCGTTTTCGCGCACTTATAAAGTCGATGAAGTTGCGGGATTCTTGGAGATAGCGGCGGTTCTGCAAGCGGGCCGCCCTACAGGCTTTCCATATAGTTCTCTCAGCTCGTGCTTCGCCTTCTCCAGTCGCTTGCGCTGCGTCTTCGATAATTTGTCGCCGCTCGGCTCATCTATCCCATCTCAATACGTGTCTGCACCAGCTGCAGTATTTGTCCGCGCGAAACTATTCCTTCCAGATGACCGTTGCTCATGACGGGCAGTTGATTAACATCCTCCCGGCCCATCACTTCCAGGACGTCGCTAACGTTGGCTGAAGCGCGCACGCCGTGCAGTTTCGTCAAAGGCAGCATCGCGTCTCGGACTCTAAGCTCTAGCCATTTGTCCCGTTCGATGTGCTTGACCTCGTGCGCTGTGATCATGCCGACCGGCTGCTGGTTGTCCGTGGCGATGAATGAGCGTGTGCCGGTGCGCAGCAGGTAATCGTCGACGAACGATTGCAGTGGAGTATCAACCTCCACGGAGGAATACTGTCTAGTCATAACATCAGCGACGTGCACTCCACGCAACCGCCCAAGAATTTCGTGTTGCGCGAGATTCGATCGTGCTGCGTCAAGCAGAAACCAACCGATGAAAGTCAACCAGAGTCCCGCGAATCCGGCCCCATTAAAGAAGCGAAACACTCCAATGAGAATCAAGGCGAACGCGACGAGCTGGCCGACGCCGGTGGCTATGCGCATCGCCCGAGCTGCATTGCCCGTGATCCACCAGATGATGGCTCGGAGGACGCGGCCGCCATCCAAAGGAAATCCGGGTACCATATTGAAAACTGCCAGCGCGATATTGATTACGCCCAGCCAACCCAGCATGGCGGCCAGGGGTGATTGCTGCGTTAGGTTGACAGTCCAACCCAAGGCGATGGCCGCGCCCAGGCAGACAGAGCCAATGATGGCGCTCGTGATAGGACCGGCGATCCCCATCCAGAATTCAGTGCGCGGATCACTAGGCTCTTTTTCGATCTGAGCGACACCGCCGAGAGCGAAAAGCGTAATCGCGCGCACGGGCAGGCCGCGAGCTCTGGCGACAGCGGCGTGCGACAATTCGTGGATAATAATTGAGGCGAAGAAAAGGAGAGTTGTAACTATCGCCATAGTCCAAACCAGACTTGGCGACCAATGGCGATTAGTGGCCGCAAATTGTCCGGCTAATGAGAAGGCGATCAGTACGGCAATCAGCAGCCAGCTGTAATGAAGGCCAATCTGAATACCAAAGACTTTAAAGAGTTTGATTTGCGCTTT
>DASQYL010000085.1:0-3376 GCA_035639235.1 Pyrinomonadaceae bacterium
GAATTGATCGCGCCGATTGCGATGGAGAAAGGTTTGCGCTTCGCCATCCGTGAAGGCGGCAGAACCGTCGGTGCGGGCACGGTGTCGGAAGTTGTGGAGTAGTAGTTGTACGACGAGCTTCAGCTTGTCGGCTGAAACGACAAACTGAAGTTTGTCGGACAGGAAGAAGGTAATGCCACGCGATAACATTGTATTGCAGTGCGGCGATTGCAAGAGCCGGAATTACGTGACGACGAAGAACAAGAAAACGACTCCGGATCGCCTGGAGTTCAAAAAGTTCTGCCGACGCTGTCGTAAGCACACGGATCACAAAGAAACGAAGTGACATTTTCGATTGGCGATTGCCAATTTGCCGATTGGTCTGAACCGTATGGGTTTTCAATCGAAAATCGGCAGTCAAAAATCGACAATGCCTGCAGGGGTATAGTGTCAACGGCTAGCACGTCGGTCTCCAAAACCGAAAGTCCGGGTTCGAATCCTGGTACCCCTGCCAGCTAAGAGAGCGAAGTAGTGGCCGAGAAATTAGACGACGTTAACGTGAGCGAAGAAGAGTTCGAACTCGAAACGGAGGCGGCGAGCGCTCAGGCGCCCGAAGCGCCAGGTGGCGAACCGCCAAAAAAGACGAAGCGCGGAACTCTCCCGCCGGGCGGCGGAGGCCGTGGCGGAAAGCAGCGCGCGACCACGCCTGGATTCTTCGCGCGAACCGGACAGTTCATTCGCGATACCCGTGCCGAGATGCGTCGCGTGACGTGGCCCAGTGCCACGGAGGTAAAGAACACGACGATCATTACTCTGATTGCGGTCATCTTTTTTGCGCTTTACTTGTTTGGAGTCGATCGGGTTTGGGCGTTTGCGATCGATCATCTGCGCACCTGGTTGGGCGGTTGACATAGGAAACGAAGCATCTCTCATGAATCAGTGGTTCATACTGCATACGTACTCGGGACACGAGAAGAAGGTTTGTGAAAGCCTTAAAGCTCGTGTCGCCGGTACCGATCTGGAAAGCGCAATTACCGAAGTGCTGGTGCCGACGGAGACGGTTGTCGAGATGCGCGGAAACAAGCGCGTCGAGTCGTCGCGCATGTTTTATCCGGGTTACGTTTTGATTCAAATCGACTGCGACGAGCGCGGGCACATCCCCGACGATGTGTTTCACGCGATTCGCTCGACGCCCAAGGTGACGGGATTTGTCGGCGGGCAAACACCGACACCGCTGACGCAAGACGAGGTCGAGCAGATTCTAAATCAGCAGGCGGCCGCCGAAGAGAAGCCGAAGCCGAAATTCTCTTACGCCGCGGGCGAAACCGTACGCATCAAGTCGGGCCCGTTCCAAAGTTTCACTGGCAAGGTGGAAGAGGTCAACGAAGATAAGTCCACGCTGAAGGTTACGGTTACGATCTTCGGCCGTTCGACTCCGGTTGAATTGAATTTTTTGGACGTCGAGAAGGTTACGTTTACTGAAGAAGAGTAAGGCATTGCCGATTTCCAATTGCCGATTGTCGATTGGAACGGTCTCTCTTCAATTGGATTTGATCATCGCCAATTGGCAATCGGCAATTGGCAATTGGCAATAACATAATGGCAAAGAAGATTTCAGGTTATATCAAGTTGCAGGTGCCGGCGGGCAAGGCGAACCCGGCGCCGCCGATTGGTCCGGCGTTGGGCCAGCACGGCGTCAACATCATGGAGTTCTGCAAGGCCTTCAACGCGAAGACGGCGCAGATGGACCCCGACATGAAGATTCCGGTCGTGATCACGGTCTACGCGGATCGCTCGTTCACTTTTGAGACGAAGACGCCGCCCGCGGCTGACCTGCTGAAGAAGGCGGCCGGCATCTCCGCGGGATCGGGCAAGCCGAATAAGGAGAAGGTCGGCAAAATATCGAAGGCGAAGATTGAGGAGATCGCCAAGACGAAGATGCCCGATTTGAACACGACGAACCTCGAGAGTGCGATGCGCACGATTGAGGGCACGGCGCGGCAGATGGGTTTGACGGTGGAGTAAAGATATTTTTGATTTTTGATTGGCGATTGCCGATTGAATAGCGATCGCGTTTAGAGGGAGGAGTTGTCGGGCGGATTCTGATTTGAAATCGAAAATCAAAAATCGCAAATCGAAAATTCCACTTGCACCTCGGAGTCGGTAAATGAAGAAACACGGAAAGAAATATCGCGCGGCGGCGGACAAAGTCGATCATGCGCGCAAGTACAGCCTCGATGAAGCGGTCAAAACGCTTAAAGAGATTTCGTTCGCTAAGTTCGACGAGACAGTTGAATTAACTATTTGGCTCGGCGTCGATCCGCGCAAGGCGGACCAACTTGTACGCGGCACGATCGTCCTGCCGCACGGCTTGGGTAAGACCAAGACCGTTGTGGTAATCGCCCAGGGCGACAAGTTGCGCGAAGCCGAAGAAGCCGGCGCCGATTTTGTCGGTGGTGAAGATCTGGTGAATAAGATTAAGGGTGGCTGGCTCGATTTCGACGCCGTCATTGCCACACCGGACATGATGCGTTTTGTTGGCGGACTAGGAAAGGTGCTTGGCCCGCGCGGCTTGATGCCTAATCCAAAGACCGGCACGGTAACGCCGGACGTGAAGACCGCGGTTAACGAAACCAAGGCCGGCAAGGTTGAATATCGCGTCGATAAGACCGGCGTAATCCACACCGGCGTCGGCAAGATCTCATTCGATGAAAACAAGATTGTCGAAAACACGCGCGCTTTGATTGACGCGGTGGCGAAAGCGAAGCCGTCGACCGCCAAGGGCAAGTACATGAAAAAGGTGAATCTCGCCTCGACCATGAGCCCAGGCATTCTGCTGGATGAGACCGTATTTGCGAGATAAGTGAGGAGCGAAAGATGAAGAGTAAGGCACAGAAACAGAAAGACCTCGACGCCCTCGCTGAACAATTCAAGCAAGCTCAGGCGGCGATGTTGGTCAGTTTTAAGAACATGACCGTCGCGAAGGACCAGGAGTTGCGGCGGCAATTGCGCGAAGCGGGCATCAGTTACGAGGTGGTTAAGAACACCCTGGCGCGCAAAGCTGCTGCGGGTACCGTGCTCGAGCCGGTTGTCGATCAGTTCAAAGGCGTTACTGCGGTTGCTTTGAGCATAACCGATCCGGTCGCGCTCTCGAAAGCGATTTCAAAATTCGCCAAGGCGAATGCCGAAATATTTAGCTTTAAAGTTGGTCTTGTCGAAGGCAAGGTGGTCGAGCTTAAGCAAGTCGAAGCGATCGCCAGTCTGCCGTCGCGCGAAGAGCTGATCTCCAAAGTGCTCTTTTTGATCAATGCGCAGGCCCAGCGATTGGCGACAGTTGTCAAGGCCGTGCCCCGCAATCTGGCAGCGGTCCTGGGCCAAGTCCAGCAACAGAAGGAAG
>DASQYL010000086.1:0-5452 GCA_035639235.1 Pyrinomonadaceae bacterium
AATAAAATACGTTGTATAGATCGCTCGGAGTCCGCGGCGTATCTTCGACAATTTCCAGCGGCGCCTTCTCGCCCACGCTGCGGGCGACAATGATGTGCTCGGGCAAGGGCGCGCCATTCACAAAGACTTTCGTTCCCCTGACTTCGACCGTATCACCGGGCACGCCGATGACCCGCTTGACGTAATTGACTTTGAAAGGAATGTTGTCTTCGTCGCGATCGCGATCGGGCTTGAATTTGTTGCCGGGGTACTTGAAGACGATTATGTCAGAGCGCTTGATGTCACGCTGCGGCAGCAGCGGGAACGACGGCCCCGGCGCGAAGATGAATTTGTTGACGAGCAGGTGATCGCCGACCGTGATGGTGTTTTCCATCGAGGCGGTGGGAACTTTCACCGCCTGCACGATGAAGGTCATTCCGAACAACGCCATGATCACGGTGACGACGGCCGATTCGAAATATTCGCGAATTACGGTCTTCGGTGGACCCATCGGTTCAGCGTCCACTTTGAGATCGCGTTCTCGGCCATTCGATCTAATCGGACGACTGCTAAATGGCTCTGCCTTTTCCGCTTCGTCTTTATTCGTGATGGTTGTCGGATTACTCATCCACTTTCATCGTAGATTGGCGAAGTAAGCCGGTCAAGCGGCGGCCTCTTCACGATCCATCAGTTCCAGGGCTGCTTGTGCGGCCGCGGCTTCGGCTGCCTTAATCGTCTTGCCTTCGCCGCGCGTGACCCCGCCATCCCATTTCAACTCAACGTGAAACATGCGTTTGTGCGGTGGGCCAAGCGTCTCAACAACCGTGTATTGCGGCGCCGGCTGACGGGTCGCCTGGAGCTTCTCCTGCAGCATTGTCTTGGGATCAGCGGCGGCGGCAGCAACCGGATCGGCGTTGCGCAAGTCTTCACTCAGCGCATACACGACAAAATTGCGGGCGGCTTCTAACCCGCCATCAAGAAAGATCGCGCCGGTCACGGCTTCGAACGCGTCCGCGAGTAAAGCATGTTTGCGGCGGCCTCCGCTCTTTTCCTCACCGCGTCCGAAGCGCAAGAATTCGCCCAGATGCAGCTCAGCGGACGCTTTAGCGAGCGTCGGCGCGCTAACCAAACGATGTTTCATACGTGAGAGTTCGCCTTCGCTAGCGTGCGGATAGGCCCTGAAGAGGTCGTCAGCGACGATCAGACCGAGCACTGAATCGCCGAGAAATTCGAGCGCTTCATTGTGTAAGTTTCGCGCGTCTTTTTGCGCGCGCGGAGAGACTTGTTCGTGCGCCCAGGAGCGATGCGTCATCGCCTGGGCCAGCAATGCTCGATCGCGAAAGCGGTACTGCAAAATACTTTCGAGCGTGTCGAAATTTTCGAGTGTGGGTGTTTTCACCGAGAGTCGATTCTAACAAAACGCCGAAGGCAGCGTCGAAACTGACGATGCATTCGGCGTGTGCTTATTGGCTGCGTGACGCGAGGCCGTTAAGTAACAACTTAGTTGCGCGGACGTTTACCGGTCGCCGGCGCAGTCGATGCCGTGCCGCTGCCACCGCTTACCGGAGTCGAAGCCGGCGTGGGGGTTGAAGGCACGGACGTCACCGGCGTCGGCACATCGGGAATCGGCTTTGACATTACGCTGGCCACCAACTGATTCACCGAGGCGTCGGTTGCATCTTTATTTCGATACTTGTACAGCTTTGAAAGTTCGGCAACGATGCCGGCCTTCGCATCGGCGGGCGCAGTGGCCGCGGCGCGCGCCATGGCGTCGATCTGATTGTCGATAACGCGATTCAGATTCTCGAGGATCACCTTGCTCTGCGCCGTCTCGGTTTTGTCAGGATTCAACGAGGCCGTGTAATCGGCACTGTATTTCGCGCGCGGGCCTGCTTCGTAAGCTGCTGACAGATCGAGATACAGTTGCGGGTTCTTGTTGACTTCACTATCGAGTTTCGCCGACTTCAAAAGATCGTTGATAGCGTCAGCGGGCGCGCTCTGCAACTTCGATTTACCTATTTCCCAATTCAAATAGGCCAGCGCTTGATCGTGTTTGTAGGCCTTAAGCGGCTTGCCTGATTCGATCAGTTGAATCGCCTTGGTCGCATACGGCACCGATTCGTTCAGCAAGCTCTTATTAGCCAAACCGGCCACGCCAAGGATCGCATTCACGTCCGCGTTATCAGGGTCATTAGCCAACACTTGTTGCCCGTACTTCATCTCGTCGGCGTAGTTCTTTTTGGTGACGGCGTCATCAAACGCCTTGCCGGCGTTGTTCTTGTTGATGTTGGCGTCATAGAGGTCGACGAACTTTTTCATGAACTTGGCTTGCGCGTCGTTCGGATCAGCGGGACAGGTGTCGAGATACTTTTTGGCCGCGTCGTAGGCCACCTTCTGCGCTGCTGCGTCGTCTTTTTTGTAGTTGTTATAAAAGGTCCCATACCAGGCGCCTTTGTTCTCGTCGTTGCACTGGTCAGCCTGAGCGATTACGGGTATCGCGAATACAGCGACGCCCGCAACGAGTACCAATAATTTTGCGATCCGTTTCATTGTGAGTTAACAGCCTCCGATCAATTCTCGCTTACTAACGGGGTGCAACCTGCCGGAGATGCATCCACGCTTTCGGCGATAGTCTAAGATGCAACCGGCGAGCCGCTCGTTGCAGTCACTACTTGTTCCGGGGAACTTCGTGCGGCGCAGAGCCGCAATAATCGGGCAACATTGCCATTAGTGTCAAGCCGGAAATGCCATAATCTCGCGGCGTTAGATGATTGCATCAAAAATGCCGAACTCTCGCAAAGCACTTGCGAGAGTTCGGCCATTTCGTTTGAATCAAATCAAACCGTGCGGGCACGGCTTAATTACGGCTCGTTCGGTTGAGTTTTGCGCGGCCGTCCGTCGCTCGGCTGTGTTGCCGCGGGCTTGGCCGGCGTCGTTGTCTTACTCGCGTTCGTCTTTGGCGCATTCTTGGGTTTGTTGTCAATCGGCATGACCGTCGATTTTACTTTGTTCGTTGCCGGCACGGCGGTAGTGTTCGGGTTCGCCGTTTCCGGAGTCGAACCGTTAGCCTCAGCCGCTGCTTGTTCGGCCTTATCTTCGATCGCTTTTTCTTCCGCCTGCGTTGCCGCTCGCGTCTCCTGAGCTTCTTCGTCAAGCGCCGCGGCCTTCTTATCCTTCGCCGGCGTCTCCTCGTCGTCGGCAGTCTGCGCAACCTGGAAATCGATCTGCGTGCCGAAGCGCGGACTCAAGGCGCGGTAGATATCGCCGGCAACTGCGGCCGGCAAGTGGTTGTGCGCGTCGGTGCCGCGCGTGATCACGACGACCGCGAGTTTCGGATTAACCACCGGCGCGTACGACGTGAACAAACCAAGCCAGGCACCCTGGCCGATGCAAGTGCCGGTCTTGCCGGCGACAGTCTGCTCTGGGCGATATGCCTTATGGCCGGATCCATAATTCACCGCGCCAATCATTCCCGGCAACATACGATCGAGTGTGTCCTGACTAATACCGATCTTGCGACGGGTCTCGGTCTTGAATTTATCGTTCTCCTCGACCGTGCGGGGCACATGCGGCGTGACTAACTTGCCGCCGTTCGACATAGCTGAGACCAACTCAGCTAACTGGATCGCGGTGACTTCAAAATCATCGCCGTGCGAACTCATGTGATTGACGGCGTAACCTGATTTGAACAAGGGAATTTTGCCGGCGTATTCGTTCGGGTAATTAATTCCAGTCTTTTCCCCCAGACCCATATCGCGCGCGTACGTAACCATCTTGTCAAATCCAACTTCGCCGCCGACGCGCTGAAAATAGGTGTTATTGGAATGCGCCAGAGCGTCGGTTAAATTCAGACTGTAGCTGCCGCCCACGCTTACGGTTTCGACCGGCTGAATAACTTTCTCAGAAATGCCGGCGACACCTGTGACGAGTTTGATCGTCGAACACGGCTTGAAGCCGCGACGTAACGCCCAGTCCTGATTGACGACGGTGTAAACGCGTCCGCTTTTCGGATCCATCACGACGACGGTGCCGGCGTGATGACCCAGCGCGTTGATGGCGGCTTGCCGAACCTGAAGATCTTCACCCGCGGTTGTGTCCTTCGCGATATTCTCAGCGGCTTCGTTGCGCATGCCTTCGTCGATCGCGCGTTGGCGAGCGATGGCTGCGAGCCGCGCTGCCTCCGCCCGGCGACGTGCTTCTTCGAGGGCGCGCCGATGACTAGAATCGAACTTGCGCATCTCAGCGGCGAGTTCGCGCTTATTCAGTTTGTGCCCTGCACGCTTTTGCAGCTTCGCGATGTAGGCTGAACGTTCCCTGGAGAGTCTGGCTTGCTCGGCGCGCATCTCGCGCTTCGACAAACGGCGGCCGCCGCGACGCGAAGCACGCGCTGATTCACGACGGGACGCGCGGCCACCGCGTCGAGCTGAAGATCGTCGGGCTGATCGCCCGCCTCCATGTCTCTTGGCGGCGTGTCCTGCTGTTGTAACTGAACCAATTAGTGCGAAGAGGAGAATGAAGTTAAACGATATGAGTGCAACCCTTGGGGAACGTCTTAGATTCATCAGCAACTCCCTTTAGAAAAAACTTATCCGACGTGACCTGAGTGGAACTATTACTCTTGCTGATTTATTCGCGCGTCCGAGGGGCGGTTACGCGATGTCGTCCTTGAACTTCAAAAACTGAATAGGGCGCCAGAACTTCTTATCAAAATCACCCGAGTTCGAAATTCCACCGTTAACCAAAAGTGAGGCGGGACCAGCTTCCCGCGGGTGGCCTCAGCCGGGTTTGCGTTGAGACCGCCGCAACTATAACATCGGCAATAACGAAACAGCAACACGAAAATCAGCGAATCTTATACGTGATTGGCGTGCTTTTTGCTGCGGCGAAATGCCTTTGTCAAAATCGCTGCTGAACAGTTTTCGCGTCCGACTGCTGCTTTTATTGGCGGCTTTGCTCGTGCTCACGCTCGCCGCGCAGTATTACGTCAATTTGCGTACCGCACGCACGAACACTCGCTTCATGATCGAACAGCGGGAAGCAATCCTCGCCGGGGCCTCGTTGGGAGTGAAGGCGCTCAACAGCAATAAGTATCTCGATCAATTGCAGGATGAAGCAAAGCAACCATTGCTGGGCGCGCAGAGTGGACGCGTCAAGAACGTTCTAATCGTCGACGACAACGGAAATATCGAAGACAGTCTGGATAAGAATCAAATCCCACAGGTGAATCCCGATAGCACCACACGTTTCGTGAAGGTCAAAGATATTTCACTGCCGCCCCTGAACAGCGCCGGCGGCCCATTATCCGAAGATGTGCCTTTGCCGGAAGGAATGAATGTAGTGCCGCCGAATCGGATCGGTTCGGCCGGGGCGTTTTACTTTCCGGTTGAAACCGATCAGGGTCGTCACTACGTCATCGTAGTGCTCGACTCCGCTAATACGATGGCGGCTGTTTTTCAACGGCAGGGACGGCAAG
>DASQYL010000087.1:0-13605 GCA_035639235.1 Pyrinomonadaceae bacterium
CGATGCACATGCAATTCGTCGAACCGTCCAAGCGTTTTGCAGACGTAATTATTCCTGAAGGTGGGCATAACCTGGTGAGCATTGACTTAATTAGCGGAAAGATTCGCGAGCGGCTGGCCCGAGAAACAAAAGTTGGAGGCCAGATTTGAGCGAGACTGAAAATTTAATCGAAATCGCCAAACACGCGCGCAATTGTTCACTGGCGCCATTTTCAAATTTTCTGGTAGGCGCAGCGCTGCGCACGAAAGCCGGCAAGGTCTACACCGGCTGCAATATCGAAAGCGCGAGCTACGGTTTGACTGTGTGCGCTGAACGCGTAGCGATTTGGAAAGCGCTGTCGGAGTGTGAGCGCGACTTTACTGACTTGGTTATCGTAGTCGATACCGATTCACTGACGCCTCCTTGCGGCACCTGCCGGCAAATTATTTGGGAGTACACCAAGCACGCAAAGATCACCTTGGCGAATCTGAAAGGTCAGAGTGAGGTTGTCGATATCAGAGAACTCTTGCCGAAGGCGTTTGACGCAAGGTTTTTGCAAGAGCCGGGTCAAACGAAGTAGCGCTCGTTGCGAAGAGAACACTGGTACATCACGAGTGGTGAATTCAATTCGCGCAACCAGCCCGCCGAGCGGGCGACAGAAAATAACCCCGGGCGTCAGCCCGGGGATCATGAATGCCTTGAGATTCAAGCCCGCGGAGCGGGCGACAGAATTGCCCGTGCGATCATGATCGGAGATTTCTTTCGCCCTTACGGGGCTCCAGAGACTTGTCTTGGGTCTTTACCCCGGGGCTATCAACATGCCGCCCGCTTCGCAGGCTGGTTACCGCTATTGTTCTTGATTTCACTATTGACCCTTTGTTCGGAGTTCAAAGTTTCGGCCCAGCGAAGGCAAAACACCGTGGACTTAATCATTAAAGGCGGCACGATCGTTACGATGGATGGGTCGCGCCACGTAATTGATAACGGCGGCGTGGCCGTCAAGGCTGGGCGCGTCGTCGCCGTTGGAAAATCTGCGGACATCGATCGCGAGTACACTGCTCGTGAGATCGTCGATGCTACCGGCAAGGTCGTGATCCCCGGACTCATCAACGGCCACACGCACGTGCCGATGACGCTGTTTCGGGGCATCGCCGACGATCTCGATCTGCAGGAGTGGCTGACGAAGTACATTTTCCCCGCCGAAGCCAAGAATGTCACCGAAGACTTTGTGCGCGTGGGCACGCGCCTCGGCCTGGCAGAGATGATTCGCAGTGGGACCACGACTTACTGCGACATGTATTACTTCGAAGACGCGATCGCCGATGAGACATTCAAAGCGGGAATGCGCGGTGTGCTCGGCGAAACGGTGATCGATTTTCCGGTTGCAGATAATAAGACAAACGCTGAAGCGATGGCTTACGTCGAACGTTTCCTGAGTCACTGGAAAGGGAATGCGTTGATTGTTCCCGCGATCGCTCCGCATGCGCCCTACACAGTTTCCGAGGATCATTTGAAGGCCGTGCGCGCACTCTCTGACCGCACCGGCGCGCCGATCGTGACGCACATCTCGGAAACGAAACGCGAGGTTGACGACAGCATTAAAGACAAAGGCGCCTCGCCGGTTGATTATCTAAACCGAATCGGCTTTCTAAACGATCGCGTGATCGCCGCGCACATGGTCTGGCCAACGGATGAAGAGCTTGGCTTGCTAAGAAAACTTGGCGTCGGCATCGTTCACAATCCACAGTCGAATATGAAGCTGGCTTCGGGCGTCGCGCCGGTTCCGCAAATGTTGAAAGCCGATCTGCCGGTCGGTCTCGGCACCGACGGCGCCGCTTCCAACAACGACCTGAATCTCTGGGAAGAGATGGACACAGCGGCCAAGCTGCACAAGGTATTCGCCAAAGATCCGAAAGTAGTTTCGGCGCAAGAAGCGTTCGAGATGGCCACGATTCGCGGCGCGCGCGCTTTGCATTTGGAGAAAGAGATTGGTTCGATCGAAAAAGGAAAGCGCGCCGATTTGGTAATCGTCGATCTCGATGATCTCAATCAAACGCCTTATTACAACATCTATTCGGATTTGGTTTACGCCACCAAGGCCGGCGACGTGCGCACTGTGATCATCGAAGGCCGTGTCGTCATGCGCGATCGCAATCTCCTGACCCTGAACGAAGAAAACATCAAAGCCGACGCGCGCCGTTATCGCGAGAAGATTGTGCAAAGCGTCGGAGTGAAGACTCTGCCGGAAGAATAACGGATGCCGTAATGGAGCGCGTGCGCCCCATTCACGCCGTTTTTCGCAATCACTGAACGAGCTTCCTTCGCTGCCGCCGCCCGCTGGCCGCGGCTTTGATGTCTTCGCCTACCTGCAGAGTCTTCACAAACTTCAGCACCTGATTCCTGCGTTCGCCGTGCAGTTCGTCCGCGAGATGCACCAGCGCAGCCACGACGATCTGTTTGTGCCGAGTATTTTCCAGTCCCGGCTCATGCGTGACATCCAGCCAAAGCTTATGAATGAAATCGATCTCTTCGTCGGTTAACTCGGGAGCGTGCGCGCCGAGATAGTATTCGCGCATTTCATCATTCGGCCCGACTACTTGGAAGCGGATGCGCTGGTGTGGTCTATTTTCAAGATGCTCCCATGCGTCGCCTAAAATTTTCGCCTGCCGGTCAGGGGTCATCACAGATGATGCGCCGGCGATAATGTCGGACGATTGCAACTGCGCGGCCGTCATGACAATTGCCTGGAAGATATTCGACGACGGCACCACCAGAAGATGCACACTCTTGCCGGCTTTTTCCGCCAGCGCGACGACTTTACTGAAGAGATATTGTTCGTAGCGGCTGAACAGACGATCTTCGGCGATGTCGGCATAGCCCGTGTCAGGTCCGCGCATCACGTGCACCGTCATCACCACGAGGTCTTTCTTGCCCGTGTGCGTCAGTTCCAGAGCCTTCTTGAGATGACCCAGCGTGTTGTAATCGCGGACGAGGCACAGAGTGTTTCCCGGACGGACCTCGGCAGTCTCGTTTGAAATTCCTTCCTTGGTGTCCAATCGAAATTGGTCCATCGAAGTCGTTGTGTGGATCTCTTCGGCATGGCGGCGCTCGTTAATCTTTTCGGAAATTGAAAAGATGGCGAAGAAGACGATCGTGAAAGCGATGCCGCTAATCGTCGCGACCTCTTTTGTGAAGAGGTTGACACCGGCGATCGAGAAGAGCAGGGCCGTGATCACTCCGAGGCCAATCGGCAGCTCGTTGCCGGCGAGATTCAAATTGAAAGGCACTTTCCATTCGCGCGCTGATTTCTCTTTGAAGCGCAGCACGAGCACAGCTAGCGCTTTGAACGCGAAGGACCAAATGACTCCGAACGCATAAGCTTCGCCGAGAGTGTAAGTATTGCCGCGCGACGCGAAGATGGCGACCAGTTGCAGGATCACGATCAGGTTGATCATGCGATAGGTCGTGCCGAACCGGCGGTGCGGCGCGCGAAACCAATCGGTCATGACGCCGTCTTCGCTCACGCGATTCAGCACCCCGTTCGCGCCGACGATCGCCGTATTGATCGCGCCGGCCAGCATCAGGAAACCGACGATGACGATGAAGGCCTGGAAAGCGAGCTTCAGCGTCATCGGCCCCGCGAGATTGAGCGCGATGCCGCTGATGAGGTTGTCGAAATACTGCGGCCGTTGATTGTCGGGAATGATTGCGTAAGCGAAGAACGAAACCAGCGAGGTAAACAGCAGCGAATAGAGAAAGATGATCAATCCCGCTCGCATCAGGTTCTTATGTTTGGGAAATTCGAGTTCACGATTTACCTGCGCCAGCGATTCTTCTCCCGACATCGCGAGGAACGAGTGGCCAAACGCCATCAGGATTCCGATCAAGCCGATCAGAATTCCAGCGCGCTCGGTCAGAGTGAAATGAGACTCGGCCGTATCTTGCTGAGGCGGGCCTTCGATCTTCTGAAAACTATTCGGCACAAGCTTCGGCATCCAACCGACGGCGTCACGATCGAACGTCAGGTTGTGGGGAACCGGCGCCGGCGGCAGCTTCTGCATGTTCGGCTTGATCAGAATCGTGAACGTGCACCAACCGATGAGCAACACCACCATTGCCGTGGTCACATACATGATGCGCAAAGCATCATCCGACGATTCGTGTAGCCCGCGCGTGTTGCGCCACCAAAAATAGACTGTGATGAGTGCCGCGATGCCCGCGGCGATGTAATTGACGGTTGCGACGCTCGGTGTCCAGGAATGTCCGATGTACACACTGACTTGTGAAATCAGACCGACGATGTATTGCCCCGCCGAGACGCCCGAAATTGGACCAGTCAACATGTAATCAAACATCAACGCAGAGACTGACAGCTTTGCCAGCGTGCCGCCCATCGCTTCCTTCACCACGCGATAGACGCCGCCGCGCGTGAACATCGCGCACGATTCGATATAAACGGCGCGCACCGCATACGAGAACAGCATCACGCCAAGAATGAACCACGGCGCCGCTTGGCCCACAGCTTTCTCAGCAATGCCGCCAACGTAATAAGCCGACGAGCCGAGATCATTCAAAACGATCGCCGCGGCCCGCCAAAACGAGATGAACGAAAGCATTACCGAGGTGGCGACAATTACCTGCGCGCGACCATTTGTCTTGGTGCTGTCGATGTGCGCACACATAGTTAGGCGACAACTAACGGCGACTTCGCGTTGGCAGTGGCAGCGAAACGATCAATTTTTATCGGGAACTTTTCGTAGCAATGAAACGAGCGCATGAAGTACAAAACGATAGCGCAAAAGTTATAAGGATTTTATAAAGAGAAAGTGGCTTAACAACCACCATCGCTTCATCGGCTTCCGGCCATCTGAGAGCAAGGTCGCAGTCAACCGGCGTTAGCTGCTTTACGACCAGACATGCGTCGGGGGGGTAATCGCCTTGTTCCCAAAGGTAATCGGCGAGATGGCGCTCCGCTAGTGCTTCCCAATAACCGCTGCCGGCCTTGATGCGATCGTGGCTGCGACGGATTACGTCATGCGCGGCCGCAGGACCGATTTGGACGGTGATTTCCAGTTCGTAATCATTCGGATCGCGCACAACAAAGCAGTGTTTTCCGTCCGCTGAATTGACACCGTTGAGATCGCACGAGCGCACGATCGTGAAACCGTTGTCTGTGAGCAGTCGAATCGGCGGCTTGCCGTTAGGCGTCGTCGCAGCCACAAGTTGTAGATTTTGAGCCGACATTCAAAACATGGCGAGATAATCCTCACGTTGTCACGCCACTTTGAATGTAGGTCCGGGTCCGTAAGAATGGCGTAAGGGGTTGATAAAAGATTCGTAAGGCGGGTACGCACTCCTCTGGAGCGCCAGCACGCCGGAGGCGTGCGTACCAATTTATTCAGGATTAAAGCGATAACCAATCCACGGCTCAGTGAGAATGTAACGCGGCTTTGACGGATCGGGTTCGATCTTCTTGCGCAACTGTCCAATGAAGACGCGCAGGTACTCATTCTGCTCGGTATAGTCTCCGCCCCAAACAGCACCGAGCAAAGCGCGATGCGTCAGGACTCTGCCGGCATTGCGCAGCAAATGAACCATCAAATCGAATTCCTTCGGCGTGAGGTGCAGTTCATTATTCTTGTGCATAGCGACGTGAGCATCGAGATCGATGCGAAAGTCGCCCGCGGTCAAAGTGCGCGAGTTTCCGTCGGTGTCAGGTTGTCGTCGTAGCGTCGCGCGAATTCGCGCCAACAATTCATCCATGCCGAAAGGCTTGGTGACATAATCATCGGCGCCGACGTCGAGCGCTTCGACTTTTGTCTTTTCTTCACCACGGACAGACAGCACGATGATGGGCACTTGCGAGATCTTGCGAAGCCGGCGACACAACTCAAGACCATCCATGTTCGGCATCGCGAGATCGGTGATGACCAGCGCGGGCGGCCAATCGTGAAATGTCTGCAGCGCGAACTCGCCGTCGCCGGCCGCGCGCACCTCATAGCCCTTGGTCGTCAAACTGCGCAGCAACACGCGCGTGAGTTGCGGCTCATCGTCGACTACTAGTACGCGCTGCTTGCCGTCAGTCATTGTCAGTGCCTCCTTTTTTGTTTACCTGACGCCGCTGCGAACGATCCGGTTTCATCGTCGCCGACGGGTAATCTCACGACGAATCTGGCGCCGGTCTGTCCGTCACCGTCTTCAATCCAAATGCGGCCGTCGTGCGCTTCGACGATGCCGCGCGCAATCGCGAGACCCATGCCGGTTCCCGACGCTTTGCGATCGCCAACGTCACCATCGCGCATCGCGCGAAAGAACTTATCGAAAACGCGCTCGCGTAAGTCGGCTTTGATTCCCGTCCCTTCGTCTTCGACGGTGATTATGACATTACTGTCTTCTGTCGGTTCGGCGCCGACGCGGATGGTTGTCTCGGCGGGAGAGTATTTGGCGGCGTTGTCGACGAGTGTGTAAACAACTTCGGCGATCGCATGCTCGTCAACCTTGATCGAAGGCAATTCATCGTCGATCCAAATCTCCAAGCGATAGTTTCGCGTGCGGCGTTCGGCGCGTTTCATCGCCGCCGCGATAATTTCCTGGACCGAAGACCACTGGCGTTGCGGATGCAACTCGCCCGCGTCGATGCGCGCGAGCTTCGTCAGTCCTTCAATGAAATGATCGAGGCGGTCCGTCTCTTCATCGATCACTTGCAGCATTTCCTTGCGGCCTTCATCGCCCAAACGTAAGTCAACGGTGCTGTTCTCGGATCTCAAATCGGCCAGCAATGTAGTTGCCGAAGCTTTGATGGATGTCAATGGCGTCCGCAGATCGTGCGTAACTGCGTCGAGCAGCGCAGACTTCAGACGCTCGCTCTGCTTCAAAGCCTTTGCCTGGCTGGAACGTTCGAACGAATCCTGCAACTCGTAATAGAGACGCTCGACCTCGCGCTTGGCTGATTCGGCTTCCTCGGCGCGCCGCCTTACGCGTGCCGACAACTGGCCCACCACAATCGCCGTGATCATGAAAGCGACGAACGCGATCCAATTGTGCTGATCGTTGATGGTGAATGTTCCATACGGTGGCAGGAAGAAAAAATTGAAACAAACGACGCCCAGTAGGCTCGCTACGATCGCAGGTCCTGAGCCCCATGCGGTGGCGACCAACAAAATCAACAAGAGAAAGGCGAGCGCGACAGTCGTCGGGTTGATCGCATCTCCTACCAGCTTGAGAATGCCGGTCGCGGCGACGATGCTGATGATCGCAACGACAAAACCGAACCACTTTTTTGCGTAGAACGATCCAGTGCTCATTGATTAACCCGGATGCGGCGTGATTGTAATCCTGTCAATATCAGTTGGCACCTCCGCCGGCCCCATTCAGGATTGTTCTAGGCGAGGGGTCACCCTCGCAAGCTTACTCACCGGGCAACGCCCGGCGCTAAACAGAGCCCTTCTCGAAAGTTGACGAAAAAGTAAGGAATGCTATAATTAGGCCGAAATTCAAAGAAAACAGCGAAATGAAGATTTCAGCACATGAAGAATACGGCCTACGATGCTTGGTGCAACTGGCACGCGCGGCCGTCGATGGCGAGTCGCTTACGCTGAATCAGATCGCCGAGCGCGAGGGCTTGTCGGTCGCTAACGCCGGCAAGCTGATGTGGATTTTGGTTAAAGCGGGGCTGGTCCAATCGACGCGCGGCGCGAACGGCGGATATGCGTTAGCGCGGCCGGCTGCGAACATTCGCTTGAACGAAGTGATTCGGATTCTCGACGAAGACACGGTCGATCGATTTTGCCAGACGCACACTGGCGTGCTCGATGCTTGCATTCACACCAGCGACTGCGGCATTCGTCCGGTAATCGTCGGGCTTCATGAGGTTGTGCAAAACGCTCTGTCGGAAATTACTCTGGCTGAGTTGATTGGATCGGAAAAGAAAGTTGACGCGCGGCTGCATCAGATTCACAAAATGCAGACTCCTCTGCGAACAGCGCGAAGCGCAAACTGAGAATTGAAATGAGCACTGCTGACATACTTGCAAACCGAGAATACAAGTACGGTTGGGTCACCGACATCGAGTCTGAGACCATTCCGCGCGGTCTGAACGAAGACACCGTGAGGATGATCTCAGCCAAAAAGCACGAGCCGGACTGGATGCTCGAGTTTCGTCTCAAGGCGTACCGCAACTGGCTGACGATGAACGAGCCGCGCAAATGGCCCAACATCGAATTTCCCGAAGTCGATTATCAGGACATCATTTATTACAGCGCTCCGAAACAGAAAGCGAAAAAGGCGAGCCTCGAAGAAGTCGATCCGGAGCTGTTGCGCACATTTGAGAAGCTGGGGATCCCCTTGTCTGAGCAGAAGCAACTGGCCGGCGTCGCGGTCGATGCTGTTTTTGATTCTGTGTCGGTCGCTACGACTTACAAAGAGAAACTGAAGAAGCATGGCGTAATTTTCTGCTCGTTTAGCGAAGCGGTGAAAGAGCAACCGGAGTTGGTGCGCAAGTATCTCGGTTCAGTGGTGCCGACGAACGACAATTTCTTCGCGGCTTTGAACAGCGCCGTGTTTTCAGATGGTTCGTTCTGCTTTATTCCCAAAGGCGTGCGTTGCCCGATGGAGCTTTCGACTTATTTTCGCATCAACAATTCCGAGTCGGGACAATTCGAGCGCACGTTGATCGTTGCCGAGGAAGGCGCATACGTTTCCTATCTCGAAGGATGCACGGCGCCGCAATTCGATCGCAATCAGTTGCATGCGGCGGTCGTCGAATTGGTCGCGCTCGATGATGCCGAAATCAAATATTCAACCGTGCAGAACTGGTATGCCGGCGATGAAACCGGCAGGGGGGACATTTATAACTTCGTGACCAAGCGCGGCAAATGCGCGGGACGTAATTCGAAAATCTCGTGGACGCAGGTCGAGACAGGCTCGGCGATCACCTGGAAGTACCCGTCGTGTATTTTGATGGGTGACAATTCGATCGGCGAGTTTTATTCGGTAGCGCTGACCAATCACGCGCAGGAAGCTGATACCGGCACAAAGATGATTCATCTCGGCAAGAACACGCGCTCGACGATTGTTTCGAAAGGCATTTCGGCCGGTCGTGCGAATAACAGTTATCGTGGGCTGGTGAAGGTTATGCCGAAAGCCGAGAACGCGCGCAACTACACGCAGTGCGATTCGATGTTGATCGGCAGCAACTGTAGCGCGAACACGTTTCCTTACATCGAAGTGATGAACAACACTTCGCAGGTCGAACACGAAGCCTCGACTTCGAAGATTAGCGAAGAGCAGTTGTTTTATCTGATGCAGCGCGGCATCTCGCAGGAAGACGCCGTCTCGCTGATCATTAATGGTTTTTGCAAAGACGTCTTCCTGCAACTGCCGATGGAGTTTGCAGTCGAGGCCACGCGCTTGTTGGGTCTTAAGTTGGAGGGAGCTGTTGGGTAAAACGGTCTTAGGTCTTAGGTTTTTGGTCTTTGGCGTCTAAGCGATGTCGCGCTGATTTTTAAAGACCCAAGATCAAAGACCAAAGACCTTTCTTTGTGGAGATTTGAATGTTAGAAATTCGAAACTTACATGCCTCGATTGACGGCAAAGAGATCTTGAAGGGCATCAACCTGAAAGTTAATAAGGGCGAAGTGCACGCCATCATGGGCCCGAACGGTTCGGGCAAATCGACTTTGGCGAAAGTTTTGGCCGGCCATCCTTCGTACGAAGTCACAGCGGGCGAAGTGATTTACGACGGCAAGAACCTTCTGGAAATGTCGCCGGACGAACGCGCGCGCGAAGGCGTCTTCATGGCTTTTCAATATCCCGTTGAAGTCCCCGGCGTTTCGAACGCACAGTTCCTACGGCTCGCTTACAACGAGAAACAAAAGCACATCGGTCAGGAGGAACTCGATCCGTTAGAGTTCAAAGATTTGTTGAAAGAGAAGGCTACCTTGGTTGAGATGGATGCGAGTTTCATGACCCGCTCGGTCAACGAAGGATTCTCCGGCGGCGAGAAGAAGCGCAATGAGATTCTGCAAATGGCGGTGCTCGATCCGAAGCTGGCGGTGCTCGATGAAACAGACTCGGGTTTGGATATCGATGCGCTGCGCGTGGTCGCCGAAGGCGTCAATAAACTGCACAGCCCCGAGAAAGCGTCGATTGTCGTCACACATTATCAGCGGCTGCTGAATTATATCGTTCCTGATTTTGTGCACGTGCTTTCGGGCGGCCGCATTGTCAAAGAAGGCGGCAAAGAACTCGCGCTGGAATTGGAAGAGAAGGGTTACGACTGGCTGAAGAACGGAAACGGCAAGGCGGCGGCAAAGTAAGATGACGTCGACGATCACCAAAGTGCATAACGGATTTGTCGCAGCTTTTGATGAAGTAGTGCGTCGTGCGAATGATGAGCCTGCGTGGCTGCGCGATTTTCGCATTGCTTCCTTCGAGCGGTTTCGGCAAAGGGGTTTTCCTTCCGTCACCGAAGAAGAGTGGAAGTACACAAACATTGCGCCGATCGCCAAGGCCGACTTTGCACCAGTCATTCATCTGAACGGAGCGGCGCCCACGGAAATGACGATGCGAGAACTGGCGTATCAGGAGGCGCGGGTCCGTTTCGTTTTCATCAATGGCATTTTTCGGCGCGAATTGTCGTTGATGGATGAAGCGCCCCCCGGCCTGACCGCAATCGACTTAAAAGAAGCTGCCAACGATGCGCGCTTTGCCGGCGTCATTCGCGAGTCGTTGGACCAGCACGGCGATGCGCCGAATGGATTCGTCGCGCTTAACAATGCGCTCTTTAGCGGCGGCCTATTGCTGAAGCTTGAACCAGAAGTTGCCGTGTCAGGTGCGATTCATCTCGCATTTTTGGCGACGTCGGTCAATGGCGATCGGCCAGCGGTATCGCCACGCGTACTAGTACACGCGGGAAAAAACTGCGCGGCCACGATCATCGAGAGTTATACGAGTGCAGGTGGCAGCGCATATTTGACGAACGCCGTTGTCGACTTTCAGATCGATGACTCTGCCCAAATCCAGCATTACAAAGTGCAACGTGAAAGCGCCGCTGGATTTCATATCGCAGCTACTAATGCCGTTTTAGGGCGGGCCGCGAAGTATAAAACGACATCGATAAATCTAGGGGGCGCAATCTCGCGTCACAACATAGAGGTGTTAATGGATCATGAAGGCGCCGAATGCGCGGTCGACGGCCTCTATATGGTTGAAGGCAGCCAGCACACGGATACGCATTCAGTGATCGATCACGCCTCGCCACACTGCACCAGCCGCCAAATCTATAAAGGGATACTCGACGGCAAGTCGCGCGCGGTCTTCAATGGCAAAGTGTTCGTGCGGCATGGCGCGCAACAAACCGACGCGCAGCAGACGAATAAGAATCTGCTGTTGTCGAAAGAAGCCCAAGTCGACACGAAACCGCAACTGGAAATTTATGCGGACGACGTCAAGTGCACTCACGGCGCCGCGGTGGGTCAACTCGACGAAGACGAACTGTTTTATCTCGAGAGCCGTGGCATCAATCCCTCGCTGGCTCGCAACATGCTGACCTACGGCTTTGCGGAAGAGGTCATAGAAAAGATCACGATCGAATCGATCAAGCGGGAATTGGATTCAATTGTGCTTAATCGTCTGAATCAGGGGTCAGGCGCACATGGATTGGAGGACCTGACATGAAAAAGCTTCTCTGGTTTGAATTGACCCTGATGTTTTTCACCGCAGCCGCATCGGCAACGGCACAGAACACTCCGGCGCTACAGACTATTACCTTGTACTCACCGCTTCAATATCACGATCAAAGACGCGCGTCAGTCGATCTTCAGCTTGCCGCTTATGCCCCACCACGCAGAAGCGGTGACGTCGGTTACGGTTTTGGGCGTTTTGGCGAGGAGTTTGATTGGTTCGACAGTTTGCCTAATCAGAATAAGCGAAGCGTGATACTGGATCTTGGTAAACACGCGTGGGGGGAGAACTTCACGGTTCCCTGGGTTGAGCCGCTTGCCAAACTGAAGCCGGGTGAGCGACGTCAAGTTTTCGTGGACACGAGCGGCGCGGACGGCAAAGACGGATCGCCCGGCTACGGAGCTGGTGACGGCGACGGCTTAAGCGCTTTGCCTTCGACTGGGCCTGATCGCGGGTACCCCACAGCGCCACCACGCCGTCCGAAAAGTAACGGCGAAATTCGGACCAGCCCTAATATGCTTAGGGCGGTACTCAAACACATCTACGTGATCCACGTGGTGGATGACACGAGAGATTTTTATGCCTTGTTCCGAGTTGACGCGTTGGAACGGGGTGACAACTGCACCATCTCATGGAAGCTGATTCCGCCACCGCCCCATCTGGCCGCAATCGACAAATAGTTTTCTAGCATGGTAACTGTAGAGCAACTGGTACCCATAAAACCAAAGCCTCGCGATGCCTGGGACGTCGATCGCATCCGCAAAGACTTCCCCGTGTTGAGCCAGCGCGTTAACGGCAAGCCGCTCGTCTATCTCGATAACGCGGCGTCGTCGCAAGTGCCTACGATAGTGATTGAGCGCGGCGCGCAATACCTTCAGCAGGAACATTCGAATATTCATCGTGGCGTCCACTATCTCAGCATGAAAGCCACAACTGCTTATGAGGGCGCGCGCGAAAAGGTGAAGCGCTTCATCAATGCGCGTGAGGCGAAAGAATGCATCTTCGTGCGCGGCGCGACCGAAGGCATCAACCTGGTAATGCATGGGTATGGCCGAAAGTTCATCCGGGCGGGCGACGAGATCGTCATTTCGGCGATGGAGCATCACGCGAACATCGTACCATGGCAGATGCTGTGCGAGGAGAAAGGCGCAAAGCTGCGCGTAATTCCGATCAACGATGCGGGCGAATTGTTGATGGATGAATACGACCCGCTGCTGAATGAAAAGACGAAGCTCGTTGCCGTAACTCATGTGTCGAACGCACTGGGTACCGTCAATCCGATCAAAGAACTCATCGATCGCGCCCACAAATATGGCGTTCCGATTTTGATCGACGGAGCGCAGCAGGCGCCGCACGGAAAGATCGACGTTCAAGATCTCGATTGTGATTTCTATGCCTTCTCCGGGCACAAGATGTTCGCCCCGACCGGCAGTGGAGTTGTTTACGGCAAGGCGCGTCTGCTGGAACAGATGAATCCGTTCCAGGGCGGCGGCGACATGATTAAGACACTGACGTTTGAAAAGACGACCTATGCCGATCTCCCGAATAAATTCGAAGCGGGCACGCCGGCGATTGCATCGCAGATTGGTTTAGGCGCGGCGATAGATTATCTGAACATCATCGGCCGTGAAAAGGCGGCTGCTTACGAATGCGAACTGCTGGATTACGCCACGACGCGGCTGTCGGCCATCGAAGGTGTGCGCATCATCGGCACGGCGAAAGAAAAACTTAGCGTGCTGTCATTTACGATCGAAAACGTTCATCCGCATGATATCGGCACGATTTTGGATCAGCAAGGCATCGCGATCCGTGCCGGCCATCATTGCGCGCAACCGGTGATGCAGCGGTTCAAGATTCCCGCCACCGCGCGGGCGTCATTCGCTTTCTACAACACGAAGCAAGAAGTTGACGTGCTGGCGGAAGCGATCGAAAAAGTGATCGAGG
>DASQYL010000088.1:0-20963 GCA_035639235.1 Pyrinomonadaceae bacterium
TCAAGTTGTTCAGCGAAGATGCAGCCGCTTTGAACGCGAAAGCCGATGAAGTCGAAACCGCCATCAAGAAGGTCTCGGGCGTAGTCGACACGAAGAACGGTGTGGTCGTCAGCGGTCCCGCGATCACTTTCCGTATCGATCCTGACAAGGCCGCGCGCTTCGGCGTCACGGCCGACGACGTGGCGAAGACGGCCGCCGCGGCTATGACCGGCGACGAAGCCTCGTTCATCCTGCAACAGGATCGTCTTATTCGCGTGCGCGTGATCTTTCCTGACGACGTGCGCTCGTCGCTCGACAAAGTGAAGGCATTGCAAGTGCGTTCGTCCGGGGGCCAGTTGTTGCGCATCGATCAAGTCGCGGACATCGACTACGACAAAGGCCAGACCGAGATTAGCCGCGAGAACCTACGCCAAAACGTTTCGGTTACGGGCCGTTTGGAAGGCAAAGACTTAGGCACCGCCATTAGCCAAATAAAAGCGCAACTGGCAAAGGATGTGAAGCTGCCGCCGGGCATGACGCTGGAATATGGCGGCCTCTACGAAGAACAACAGTCGAGCTTTCGTGAATTGATGATCTCGCTCATCCTCGCCGTGCTTTTGGTCTTCATAACTTTATTGATCGAATTTCGCTCGTTCGCGCATCCAATCGCCATCGTGACGGGCGCGGTGCTGGCGATCGCAGGCGTGCTGCTGGCATTGTTTATCACCGGGATGACGCTCAACGTTGTTTCATTGATGGGGATGATTATGATCGTCGGCATCGTCGCCAAGAACGGCATCCTGATGCTCGATGCCGTTGAAGATCATCTGGCCGCCGGCGACACTCTGCGAGAAGCACTCCTGCGATCGGGCCGGCGCCGTTTTCGTCCCGTGTTGATGACTTCACTCGCGGCCATGTTAGGCATGCTGCCGCTGGCTTTAGCATTCGGTGCTGGTTCTGAGTTGCTGCAGCCTTTAGCGATTGGCGTGATCGGCGGATTGACAATGGCGCTGCTGTTGTCGTTGGTCGTGACGCCGTCTGTATATGCGATGATGCATCGAAATTCGGCACCGCGAATATCAACATAACTACTCAGCAAGAGGATTGAGAATGATGAATCACAAAGGAAGATTGCTGTTGGTGCTCATGACAGTGGGATTGTCATATTCAGTCGCCGCGGCGCAGGAGAGGAAGCTCCGACGCGATCAGCTGCCGCCCGCCGTCGAAAAAACTGTCGCCGCGGAATCGCAAGGCGCGACCATCAAGGGTTTCTCGACCGAAGTAGAAAACGGCCGCCGTCTGTACGAAGCTGAACTCATCGTCAATGGTCGTCACAAAGACATCTCGATGGATCGCAACGGCGTGATTGTCGAAATCGAAAAAGAAGTTTCGATGGATTCTCTGCCGGCCAATGTGCAGGACGCGCTGAAGCAAGCAGCCGGAACCGGCACCATCGAAATGATCGAATCGCTGACCAAGAACGGCAAGCTGATCGCGTACGAAGGTCGCGTCAAGCGCGGCAACAAACGATTCGAGATCCAGGTCGGGCCCCAGGGCGAGAAACTAAAGAAGCCGGAATAGGCAAGCTTCGACTTGTCGATGCCGGCGACAAACTGAAGTTTGTCGAAGATTTCCATAAGGGAGTAATACAGTGCGAAGTAACAGAATACCGCTTTGCCGCTTCGGGATAATCGTGTTTGCAGTTTGTATTTCGGGTTTCAGCGCGCCAGCTCAAACCCCATCGCCGACGCCGGCTCCCGCGCCGTCATCTTCTCCGTCGCTCGAAAAGAATTTTTTCAAAAATATCTTGCGCGACCAGAAAGCGATCTGGACATCACCCGCGCATGTTCATAGTCAGTATGCGCCGTGGCTCGTCGTGTTGGGCGTTACGACCGGCGGATTTCTCGCCACCGATCGCGCGACCGGTGACGATATGGCCACCCATACCGGCCAACTCAAGGCGAGCCGGGACATCAGTTATGCCGGAACGATTTACGGCGTCGGCGCCGAAGCCGCGAGCTTCTATTTCATCGGCCGAGCCACGCACAATCAGCGCGCGCGCGAAACTGGAATCCTCAGCGCGGAAGCGATCATCGATAGCGGCATCGTGATAACGATAGTTAAGGAAATCGCGCAACGCGCGCGGCCGCTTACCGGGAGAGATCGCAGCAAGTTTTTCGTCGGCGGCAGTTCGTTTCCTTCCGGTCACGCCATCGAAGCCTGGTCGGTCGCGACAGTCGTCGCCAACGAATATCGCGGACACCTCGGAGTGCAGGTCGCCGCGTACGGACTGGCGAGTGCCGTCAGCGTCTCGCGCTTCACGGGACTTCATCATTATCTTTCGGACGTGTTGGTTGGCAGCGCGATGGGCTACGGCATTGGCAGATATGTGTATCGCGTGCATCATCGTCCGAACCCGGCTTCAACCGGTGTTGATGATGAAGAGGAAGAGACTTTCTCGCGATCAAAGCGAATGCCGGCTATCGAGCCTTTGTACAATCGGCGCGCGCACGATTACGGCGTGGCCCTGGCCTGGAGCTTTTAAGAATTTCTGTAGGGGGCAGGGCTTGTGCCGCGCACTCGCGGAAAGTGAGACGGGCAGGCACAAGGCCTGCCCCTACATCAGTCTTGACATGTTCAATTCTGTGCGCACACGTCTGATGCTGTGGTACGCCGGCGTGCTCGCGGTCTCGCTGATCGTGTTTGCGCTGATCGTTTACTTTGCCGCGGCCAAGATTTTCTACGAGCGTCAGGATGAAGCATTGCGGTCCACCGCCGAAACCGTCGCCAGCGCTTACATTCAGGAACTGGAAGAGGAAAATTCGATCGCCAAAGCGAATGAAGTCGTGCTGGCGGAAATGGTTTTCCCAAATCGCTATGTCGAAGTCACGGACGCGAATGGAGGAGTCATCGCCTGGTCAGGAAATCTTGCTGGCCACGTTTTGCCGATCTCGCCGCAGACACTCACGAAAGCGAAACAACAGACGATCAGTTTCGATGTCATCAACGGATTGCGAGTCGCCATCGTGCCTCTGTCGCCCAATCAGCAATTAGGTTATGCAGCGGTCGCCGAACCGTTGAGCGTGATCGACAACAGTTTGCAGCGCTTACGTCGCGAGTTCATCGCCGGCGTACCGTTCGTCTTAATCCTGGCTTCAATCGGCGGATATTTTCTGGCGCGCAAGAGTCTGGCGCCGATCGCTTCTATGAACGAGCAGACGCAGCGAATCACTGCCGAAAATCTCTCAGCGCGTTTGCATATCTCGAACGAGCGCGACGAACTCGGCGGCCTGGCTCTCACTGTCAATGACCTGCTCGCACGTTTGGAAAATTCTTTTCAGCAGCAGCAACGCTTTGTGGCCGACGCGTCGCATGAGCTGCGTACGCCGCTGGCAGTGCTGCGCGGCGAAACCGAAGTTGCCTTGTCAAAGGCACGGACGATTGATGAGTACAGCGCCTCGCTGCGCTTGATTAAGGATGAAGCCGAAACGTTGACGCGCATCGTCGAGGATCTTTTTATCTTAGCCAGGCAGCCCTTCGATCGGCCGCCGATCTTAAAAGAGAAAGTTGCCCTCGACGAGATCGTTAACGAGTGTGCGCGGGCGGCCCAGGTGTTGGCAGCGCAGAAAGACTCGCAAGTCACCGCCCACACCGACGCGACGTTGTCGCTGCACGGCGACGACGAGTTGCTGCAAAGAATGCTCTTGAACTTGCTTGACAACGCAGTGAAATATACACCGCCGCGAGGCCGGATTGTCGTTGAGCTGACCGCGCAGAACGGCGATGCGCGCATCACCGTTCGCGATAACGGCATCGGCATTCCCGAAAAGGACCAGCCGCACATTTTCGATCGCTTTTATCGCGTCGATAAGGCGCGCTCCCGAGCGATGGGCGGCGCAGGCCTGGGACTCTCGATCGCGGATTGGATCGCCCGGGCGCACGGCGGAACGATTAAGGTTGAAAGCGAAAGAGGCCGCGGGAGTGTTTTTACCGTCGAGTTGCCAATCTCAGACCGTTGAAATTATCAAACACTCAGTCGAGCAACGGAAGCAATTAATTACGGGCTTTATCGCATCCCCACCAGCACATCTGTCAAACGCCCGACGACTCCCAGCAAAGTTTTGCCTGCCTGATTGAACTGGCCGGCGGTGGCTTGCGCTTCCGCGTCGGCGGCGCCCGAAGCTGAGCCAACTAATTTCGTGTAGTACGGTTGCAACTCCGGCGTGCTGCGAAAATATACTTCAAGCGAATCCATCGCCACGCGAAAATCGGTGAAGCTCGATCGAAGTTGGGCCTTGTTCTTTTCGTTCGTCGGTGACGGTTGGCCGCCTTTTGCCTGCGCGTCGATGGCTTCAATGCCTCTCGCGACGCCGCCCAACAAATAAAGAAACGTGGAAAGATTTTTTATCTGAGTCGCAACGCGCGTCGCGCCTTCGGTGCGCACCGCGGCCGCTTCAGCCGTTGACGTCGTTGTCTTAGCCGGTGTTGTTTTTTTCACAGTCCTGCGTGAACGTGACTGGCCGATTGCGGCCGTCGATAAAGCAATCACGATACAGACAACGACGATGATCCTTTTCATTGGTCGGCTCCTGTCAATCTAATTAAATAAAGCGTGCGTCATTGAGTATTGCCAGGTCAAGTCCGATCGCCAGCGGTGTTAGAGTCCCGGCCTCAAGCCGGGTTCTTGCGATAGTCTCAAAGCCCAACTAAAGTTGGTACGCTAACGCTCGATGCAAACGCGAATTCTACAGGTCGAACGTCTCGGATTAATTGAATACAGCGCCGCGCTCGACATTCAAAAACGCACGGAGCGCGCGGTTTTGACGGGCGATCAGCCAGACACGTTGCTTCTGCTGGAACATCCGCACACCTTGACCCTCGGTCGGCGATCAGCCGCCGACAGTTTGACGGCCTCAGAAGAAGTTCTGCGATCACGGGACATTCGCATCTTCGAAACGAATCGCGGCGGCAAGACGACTTATCACGGTCTGGGCCAACTCGTCGGCTATCCAATTATCAAACTCAGTCCCGATCGGGAAGACGTGCATCGCTATGTGCGCGATCTTGAAGAGGTTTTGATTCGCACCATGCGCGATTTTGGCATCGAAGCATTTCGCATCAAAGGCTTGACCGGAACGCACACCAAACGGGGCAAGGTCGCGGCGATCGGCGTGCACATTGCGCGTTGGGTGACGACGCACGGCTTTGCGTTGAATGTTAATCCGGACCTAAGCTATTTCAACCTGATCGTTCCCTGCGAAGGTGAGCCGGTAACTTCGATGAAAGAACTACTGGGCCCTGTGATCGGTATGAAGCAAGTTGAGGATCGCGTTATCGAAAGATTCGCGGAAGTGTTCGAGAGGGAGTTAGTACCCGCTGCGGTAGCGGCGGGTTGATCTCCGATAGCTGGGTTCTTTGTGCAAAGGCTAGGCGCCCGCTACCGCAGGCGGTTCTGACTTGTGATGCTGACATTCGATCTAATTAAAGAAGCCGCTGCCCGAATCGCGGGCCGCGTCCATCGCACGCCGGTGATCACTTCGCGTTCATTCAACGAAGTCGCCGGCTGCGAAGTCTTCTTCAAATGCGAAAACCTGCAACGCGCCGGAGCATTTAAAGCGCGCGGCGCCACGAACAAAATTCTTTCGCTGACTGACGATGAAAAGCAACGCGGCGTGATCGCGGTTTCATCAGGCAATCACGCGCAAGCAGTCGCACTCGCCGCCCGCGAAGCCGGCGTGAAAGCGGTCGTCTGCATTCCCGACGACGCGCCGAAGATGAAAGTCGCGGGCATGCAATCCTACGGCGCCGACATTCGCGTCTTCGATCGACATAAGGACGATCGCGACGCGTTTGGCCGCGAGATTGCCAAACGCGAAAACCTGGTAATGATCGCCGCGTACGACGACTATCTGATTATGGCTGGTCAGGGCACGTGTGGGTTGGAGTTTCTTAATGAAGTTCCAGAACTCGATGCGATCACGACACCGTGCAGCGGCGGCGGATTGTTTGCGGGAGTCAGCACGGCCGCGAAATCGATCAACTCCTCGATCAAGTGTTTCGCGATCGAGCCGGAAACTGCGAATGACACACAACAATCGGTAGCGAAAGGCGAACGCGTGAAAATAGAACCACCGCCGACCATCGCTGACGGTTTGCGTGTGCAGACTCCTGGTGCTTTGACATTTCCGATCACTCGCGCAAATGCTGACGACGTATTAGCAGTCACCGACGAAGAAATTCTCGCAACCATGCGCTTCATGCTCTTTCGCATGAAACTGCTGGTTGAGCCATCGGGTGCCGCCGCGGCCGCCGCCGTGTTTCATCGAAAGATTCCGAATCGCCGCCGCGTCGGCGTGGTACTCTCTGGCGGTAACGTTGACCCGGAAATACTTTCGCGCGTTATCAACCAGGGAGCTGCAGAATGATCGTGCCGGCTTCATTGATCATTTCTTGATCACCCAAACCATCCAAACCAGCCATAAGCATTCAAAACCTCGCCGCCTAAAAATGATGCGAGATTCGCAATCACGATCGTCGCGAAATCCTGCCACATCGATCGTTTGCCGAGTTCTTCCGTTTTGCCATAAGCCAACCAGAACAAAGTGCATTCGGCGAGCGGCGCGAATGTCTCAGCTACCGACAAGTAAACGCTCCGTGAGACGCTGGCTAAGACGAGCGGCAGGACAAGCACGACGATCGGATATGTGCAGGCGGTGAGCCACACACCCGCGAATAATTTCTGTTTGAATGAATGACGTTTTGAGAGTCCGACGAGTAGAATCGGCGTCTCGATCAAAATCGTGAACGGATAACCGATTACGAAAAAGCGCCAGAGTTCGGAAGGGGACATGGCCGGTGAGCAGTAAGCAGTTAGCAGTGAGCAGCATTCCGTAAATTTGAGTGCTCACTGCTCACTCTCAAATCATCCTCAACAAAAACGGCGCCTCGGCGAGTACGTGGGCCATTGCGATCGTGAAATAGATATCGCGTGTCATCGTATAGTTCGTCGAAAAGCCGACGAACAGAACGATGACCACGATTAATCCAAAGACGAGCATTGCGCCGATCACTTTCGGAAAGCCGCACGAGTGATTTGCAACTGGAATCGATCGCACGTTCCAGATCGCTCCGGTTGCCCCGATCAGCGGCAGCGCGAAAATCCAAACGCCGTAATGCAGCATCTCGAGAAACACGTGCATCGAGACCAGCATATGGCTCGAAACATTCGGAAGGAGTTCAGCGCCGGCGTGTTGCGTGATGCGCCAGAACAGCCCGTTGTCATCATTGAGCGGCGCCATGCGAGACAGTTGCCACAACATTCCTAAAACCAACGGCGGCAGAAGCATCAGGCATCGGCGATATGCAGTGAGCCACTCAGGTTTCGTACGCCGCAAATGTCGATCGAGAAACCAGAGCGCGATCAGCGGATGCGCGTAAACAATCGCGAGACTGAACAAATCGGGTGACAACCAATTCAAGCCGCACGACGCAAACGCCATCGGTATAATCCAGAACCAGTCGCGATTTGTCTTCTGTCTGCTGCGCAGCACAACCAGTGCCGCGATCCAGAGAACCATCGCCGTGTTCCAAATGGCGATGGCATTGGTCCAATTCGCTCCGGACCAAACGTTCCAGTAATACAACGCCGGCAACGAAACATATGCGCAGCTGAGCAACCCAATTCCGGCAAACGCCACGATGAAAAAGTTACGCGAGCGTCCGAAGCGCACGGGCAGACGCATGAGAAAGTAACGCGCTTCGAACCAATTATGCGGACCGGCGAAGAGGAAGACCGAAGCGATTGACATCTGCAGCGGCAGCCAACTCGACAAAGCTGCCGAGACCAAGGCGCTGCTCAAGACAATCGCCGCAAACCACCCTGGTGACAGAGGTGTTTGTGCCGTCGCAGGCCGCACGGTCCATCGCGATAAATTGGTTTCGATCCGTTGCATTCGCAGGTGCGCACGCATTTGTGCGTGCGGTGCGCGGACATCTGGCCGCAATTCTTTAACTCGGTCGTTACTTCCTCGCCCGGTTAGTCTACTTCTTTACCGGCACCAACAGTTTTATATTGTCATCATCGCCAGGCACGATCTCGACAGTAGTTCGGTCGGACAATTCCTTATGGTCCTTCAGAGCTTGCGGGAGATTCCACCAGATGACGTATTTCGGCGGGCCGGCGTTGGCGCGCACGATTATCGTGGCCATCCCGAAAACAGTCGCGATCAGCAACACCGTCGCGATAGTCTTGCGACTGTGAGGTTCGCTCGATCGCGCGAACCAAATGCCGGCGAACGAGATCGCCAGAAACATGAACAACCCCGCCATGATGGTGCGCGACGAACCGGGCATGACACTGTCCGCTGCCGTTGGCGAACCGCCATTGGCCGCCGCATTTTTTATTCGCTCCCAGGTCGCCTGCGAAATCAGCAGCCGAGCGAAAGACCCGGAATCGGGGATAATCGTCAGCCCTGCGTTAGTGTACTTGTATTCGGCAGGCGACGGCTTAGGCCGCGCGATATCACCGAAAGCATAAAACGCGCTGGCAAGCAGGGCCAGAATCGCGAGGCTTGTGAACAAGGTTCGTTTCATAGCTCCTCCTTTTGAATTAAAACCATTGGTTCGCGAGCGTCCTGCTCGTTCAATCACCCAGTCAGCGTAATGGGCTACTCTTCGCCTGGCTTCGCCGACTTACGCATCGGAATGATCAACTGTATATCGTCGTCGCCCGGCACGAGTTCAATATTCACGCCGGCTCGCGTCTCTTTGCCGTCTTTCAAATTCTGCGGCAGGTTTGACCAGCGAATGTATCCCGGTGGGCCCGCGTTCGCGCGCACCAAAACTGTGCCAATCCCAAACACAGCCGCGATGAGAACGACAGCCGCGACCGCTTTGGTGCTACGGTTCTGATTTGATCGCGCAAACCAAATCCCGGCAAAGGAGATCGCGAGGAACATGAACAGCCCGGCCACGATTGTCCGACTCGAACTGTGCAGAATTTTATCTGACAGCGACGCGGCGCCGACATTCTGACCCGCATTCTGCTGCATGATTTTGAAAGTGTCCTGCGAGATGACCAGTCGCGCTTCAGTCGCTTTCGCATCGGTTGTGATCGTCAGGCCACTGTAAAGCAAATTTTTCGTCGACGATGGTTTCGGACGGGCGATGTCGGCGAATGCGTAGATAAAGCTGGCGAGCAACACCACAATTGCGATGCCGGCAAATAGGGTTCGTTTCATCGGGTTCTCCTTAATTGATAAGCTGGATTGTTTTTCAATCAGTTAAAATTCCGCGGAGTATAACGCAAAAGTATTCGTTAGATGTCTAAAACGTCACGCGTAGCAAAATGTTTTTAAGTTGCCGGTGGATTCGGGTTCGTCATGTCTGACAATCTGGTCCATCGCGTGTTCTGGTTTGTGATGAAGGTGTATTGATTTGTACCTGAAATTATTTGGTCCGAGCCCGCGTTGCGATGTTTATTGCGCATTCCATTTTGGCACGTGCGTTGTAAAGCATAATCATGCAAAGCGGGCTGATCGTTCAGCCCATAACTTTCAATTAACTCAAAACAAATAGGGGGAATAAGAGATATGGCAGACGATCGCGATCGCAATCAAGGAATGAAACAAGGCGGCACTGGAGCCGGAGCGGGTCAGCCAGGCGGCCAGGGCAACGTTCAGGAAGCCCCGGGACGTAACCCGGGACAAAACGAGCAAGCGGGCGGACATCAGAAAGATGTTGGCAAACAGCAGGACGGCCAGAACCGCGGCTTGGACCAGGGTGAGAAGGGCGGCGGCTTCAAAGAAGGCGGCCAGAAGGAAGAGACCAGACGTTAAAGGTGGTGCTGTCCACACCGAGGCTCACGCGCGATGCTCTCGCAAGGGAATGTCGCTCGTGAGCCTTATTGTTTTGAGCCACAGATTTACACAGATGAACACAGATAGTAGAAACGACGTTTTTCTATCTGTGAAAATCCGTGTTCATCTGTGGCTTATTTATTGATTCGCCGCGTACTTCCGCCGCCGCTGATCGTCCGGCTCATCTTGCGCGCCGTCGTTTCGGCTTCGGCAAACACGCGCAAAAAATTTCCACCGAGAATCTTATCGATGTCTTGCTCGCTGTAGCCGCGCTTCAACAACTCATAAGTGATGTTCGGCAGCATCGACTCGTCGCGCGCGCCTTCGGGGAAATCGTTGGCGCCGTCAAAGTCCGGACCCAAACCGACATGATCGATGCCCGCAACTTTGACGATGTGATCGATGTGATCGATCAACTTCGAAATCGGCAGCGGCGGCAGAGGATTCGCCGCCTCGAGTTTGTCGCTCTCTTCCGCGAGCCGTTCGGGATCGTTCGCATACTTCACACTCAGCGCCTCCTGCTGCGACTGCAAGCGCTTGCCGCGCTCGTCCGATTGCGGCGCGACTGTTTTTTGATCGACAAACAAGCTGTAGAAATTTACTTGCACCACGCCGCCATTCTTCGCGATTCGTTTGAGCAAGTCATCAGGGATATTTCGCGGCACATTGCTGATGGCGCGTGCCGATGAATGCGAAGCGATGATGGGCGCCTTCGAAACATCCAGCACGTCACTCATCGTCTTGTCGCCGACGTGTGAAACGTCGACCAGCATACCCAGGCGGTTCATCTCGCGCACCACGTCTTTGCCAAAGTCGGTCAGTCCGTTGTGCTTCTTTTCCCGGTTGGAATCGGCCCAGTCATTAGCGTTGTTCCAGGTCAGCGTCATGTAACGCACACCCAGCCGATAGAATTCGCGCAGCGTCGGCAGAGAATCTTCGATCGCGTGCCCGCCTTCAATGCCCATGAGACATGCAATCTTGCCTTGCGCTTTCGCCCGACGAATGTCAGCCGCCGAATTCGCCAACATCAGATCGTTCGGATGACGCTCGACAGCGCGATAAACCGAATCGATCATGTCGAGTGTGCGCCGCGCCGCGCCGCCGTGCTCGACGTACCACGGTTTTATGTAGAGCGAAAAGAACAGCCCGGTAAGCCCGCCTTGCTTCATCCGCTCGATGCTGGTGCGATAAGGCGTCGGCGGATTGCCGCCGAGATCGTAATCATCATTCGTCATCGGCGTAGTGATGTCGTTGTGCGTATCGACAACGATCGCCCGCCGATGAATCGCCAGCGCCCGCTGCCAAAGCGCTTCATCACGCGGGCTACGGGTCGATGATTGCGCAGGCCGTCTTTGCGGCGACCGCGTTTCGCGCTGCGCGCTGGATTGAATTCCCGAAGCGAGAAAAGAGATGACCAGAACGATAGTCGATGTCGAAAGAAGCAAGCGTCGTTGTTTCATGGCGTAGACATTTAGCACAAAGATGCGGTCAGCACCATCTCGTGAAGCCAGTCGCTTTACGCCCTTCCCATTGATGATTCTTTGTTGGGACAATTCAACCAGCTCGCAAAGCGAGCGGCAGAGTTTAGCCTCGGGCGTAAGCCCGGGGGAAAGTCTCCCAAAGAAGTTAATGAGTCCCGAAGGGGCGACAGACCTCGCGTCAATTCTGTCGCCCACTAAAGCGTGCTTGATCATCAAGTAAATCATCTGATCCCCGGGGCTACACTCTGCCGCCATCTTCGATGGCTTGTTTCGTGATTGCTCCAGCGAAAGGGCGCAGCCGCGCGGGGCAGATGTGGCGAGCCACACTTACGAGCTATCTATCTTTCGAGTATCATCCGCACGATGTCGATCCTAATTGCCGAAGACAACGTGGCGCAGCGCGCTTATCTGCGCGAGATACTTGAGCGTGATTTTCCTTCGCACACACCGGTCGTGGAAGCCGCCGACGGTGAAGAGACTGTTACACTGGCGCTTAAGAACAAACCTGAGGTTTGCATTCTCGACATTCAGATGCCGAAGCTTTCGGGAGTCAAAGCTGCGAAGCAGATCTGGCGCGATTATCCCGAAGCGCGCATCATTTTCTGGACGCAGTTTCCGCACGAGATTTACATCAACGAGATTCGCAAGATCGTGAAGTCGGTCGATCCGCCGCCGGCTTACGGTTTCATTCACAAGAACAATCCCGAGTCGCGTTTCTTACGTTTCGTTGCGGCCGTTTTGGAAGACGGCGCGGACATGATCGATCCGGCCTTCAAAGATTCATTCAAGCGTCCGCTGCTGACAGAGTTCGAAGCCGAGGCGCTTTATTATCTCGCGCTCGGCCTGTCGAATTGGGCCATCGCGCGCAAATGTTCGCTGAGTTTGCGCGGCGTCGAAAGCCGTTTGGCGACACTCTATGAAAAACTTTTCGTTTCAATTCCCGAAGGCACACCACACGAAGCTTACGAGAAGCTGGCTTACAACGTGCGCACGCGCGCGTTCTTCGAGGCCCTGCGACGTGGGCTGCTGAACAACGATGAGCTGGAGAAGGCTTCGGCCGATCTCGAAGTATGGCTTGAACGCGACAGACGGAAGTTTGCTGAAGAACAAAAGCGGGAGTCCGGTAAGAAGAAATAGTTTAGTGGACAAAGGAAATTTACCACAGAGGGCACTGACGCTTTCACAGAGGACACTGAGGAAGACTTCGTGCAGATCTCTGCAAATGCCTCTATGTCCTCTGTGGTTGATATTAGCCTTGTGCCTACTGCCTTCAGCGCTCTCGCAAACTCAACCAACGCCTACACCGGGCCCCACGCCGGCTCCGTCACCTTCTCCGTCGCCGACGCCGCCGCCAAACCTTCATCAGTGGGGCGCGGTAACTTCGTTTCATGGATTGCCGTCCGATCGCACGCACGCGATTGCGCAGACGGCTGGAGGCGTGACCTGGTTTGCGACCGACGGCGGACTCGCGCGCTACGACGGGCGACGCACTAATGCGATCAATGCGGAGGGTGTGCCGCCGGGACGTGTGCTCGCGTTGAAGTCCGATGATGCGGGCGCTCTTTGGATCGGCACCGACAACGGCGCGGCCCGCTTTTGGAATGGCAGATTCGATCCGATCAAAGAGACTTCCGGCAAAGTGATCACTGCGATCATCACGCCACAAAGAGATCGCGCGATCATGGCGAGCGAGCAAGGCCAAATTTTCGATTGCCAGGCAACGGTGAAAAATCCATCCGCGCTCGCGGTGACTGAGGCTGAAACACAAACTGTCGTCACTTTCAACGTCCGTGCAATTCCCGATCAGCCGCTACCGAGCGCCGACAAGGATCACCCCGGGAATCTAAAGGTCACGAGTCTGGCGATGGTCGGCGACAAACTCTACGCCGGCACACAAAGCAGCGGAATTCTCTTGATTGAAAACGGCGTTGCCAAAGGCATTCAAAGTAAGCCGCAGAGTTATTTCATCAATGCGCTGGAAACCGACTCGCAAGGGCGTTTGTGGGCCGGGGTGAAGACGCGTGCCGATGACAGCGGATTGTTTGACGACAGCGATCCGCCCAAACCTGCCAAAGCAAATGCGAACACAGGCCCTGTCACCACGATTACGCGCGGCGCTCACGACGACATTTGGGTCGGCACCGACGGCCGTGGGGCTTTTCATTTTCAAAACGGCAAAGTGATCGATCATTTCACTTTCGAAGGCACCGGCGGCGCGTTGCGTTCGGATCACATCTCCGGAATTTTCGTCGATGCGGAAGAAGTCGTTTGGTTCGCTACCGACAAGGGCGTCTGCCGCTACGATCCCAACGCGGTGCGCACGGAAACAATCTCAAGCGACGCGAACGTGAATTACGTGCGCTCACTGTGGCTCGACGGAAAACAGCGTCTGTTCGCGGGGACCAACGCCGGCCTCTACCTGGAGAATGGCGAACGTGGCTGGTTGGCTTCGAGTGAAATTGGCCGTCGTATTGTTTACTCGATTGCCGAAGACCACACCGGCAGAGCATTGATCGGAACATCAAATGGTTTGTTTGCTACTCCCTCGGCTGCGAGCCTGACTTTCACTCGCCTTGCGGCGTCGGAAAAGAGTGTGACTTTCACACGCATCGCCCCAGCGAATAACCCCCCGCTAGGCGATAGCATTCGCGCGATTGCGACGACGCGGGGCAATGGGACCACTTACGTCGCGACGTACGGCTCCGGTGTTGAAAGCGTACAGGGTTTGCAACGCGCCCTCGTGTGGCCGGAAGCGTCCGCAGACGATCGGATGCGCGAGGTTACCGCACTAGCCACAGATGCGCGCGGACGACTTGTGATTGGAACTGCCGCGGCCGGCATCTTTCTCTGGGATGGAAAACAAACAAGCACGGAACCAGCACTTGAAAAGTTGAAAGGCGATACAGTCTGGTCGCTGTTGACAGACAGCGGCGGGACCTGGATCGCTAGTGCGCGCGGACTATATTTCTTCAAGAACGGTGCGCTTCGCGACGTAGTTCCCGCCGTGAATGCGCGCTCGCTGGAACAGAGTGCCGACAAGTTACGCGCCGGATCGATCTGGTGCGCCACGGTGGGCAACGGCATCTTGAACGTCATGCTCGACGATCAATTCGGGGCGATTGTTTCGCGGTTCGACATTGAGCAAGGGTTGCCTTCGCAGCGCGTCTTCGCGGTGGCCACGGTCCCTGATGTTTATGGCGGCGAACAACTTGTCGCAGCTACAAATCGCGGCATCATCCGTTATGAACCGGGACGGACCCAGCCCACAGTTCTGCCGGCGCGAATCATCGGCCAGCGAATTCATCAACCCGAAGAGTTGCGCAGCGTGCTGCATCTTGAGTATCCGCAGAATAGTTTGTTGCTCGACGTCACAGCGATCAGCAGCCGCACATTTCCCGAGCAATTCCAATATGCGTTCGCACTTTATGACGCTTCCGGAAAAATTATCCGCGAGAAGCTGGCGCACGATTCACAGTTCGCAATGGAAAAACTTTCGCCGGGAAGATACAAGGTCGTCGCGCGGGCCTTCACGAAAGATCTCACGCCGGCTATTCCGCTTTCGTTTGAATTTACTGTCGCGCGGGCGCCGTTCCCCTGGACTTCGACGGCGCTGGGTGTTCTTTTGCTGTTCGCGTTGATTGCGCTCGCCTGGGGTTACTTTCAAAATCGGCGCATTCATCGCACCAGCGCAGAACTGGCCGCGGCAAATCGCGAGTTGGCGAGTGCGCGTCTGCAACTGGCTAATGAAACCGAAACTGAACGACGCCGCATCGCGCGCGATCTCCACGATCAGACTTTGGCGGATTTGCGGAACCTTGCTTTGCTGATCGATCAACTTCCGTCCGGTGGCGTGAACGACCGGCGTCCGAATCGCGCATCGTCTCAACCGGGAGCGCTCCGTGCAGAGATTGAATCGATCTCGCAAGAAGTGCGTCGCATCTGCGAAGACTTGAGCCCCTCAGCGTTGGAGAACGTCGGGCTTTCGGCAGCCCTGCAATTCGCGCTGTCGCACGCCGTCGAACATGCTGCGCCCGATTGTAAGTTCGATTACGAATTCCACTGCGATGACAGTCTGGACGACAAACTTAACCTGCCGCCCAGCATGCAGATTCAGATTTATCGCATCGCGCAGGAAGCGTTGAGTAATGTGTGCCGTCACGCGAAGGCGCGTCACGTAATTGTGAGCGCCACCGTTTCGCCACTCAACGAATTCAAATTACGAATCGAAGACAACGGTCGCGGCTTTGATCAAGGAGGCGCCAGAAAGAAATCAGGTCGCGGCATCGCCAACATTCGCGCGCGCGCGAGTATGATCGATGCTACGGTCGATTGGCAGACGGCGAACGGCGGAGGAACTATATTCACCCTGATTAAATGACGACGAAACTTTTGCATGTGAGCAGCGAGGTGCAATCGGCTCTTTATGCCAGCAAGCCGATCATCGCACTGGAATCGACGGTGATCGCGCACGGGTTGCCGCGCCCGCAAAATCTGCAGACAGCTCAAAGATTGGAACAGATCGTTCGCGAGCATGGCGCTGTGCCGGCAACGATTGCCATGCTTGACGGAGAACTGCGAGTCGGTTTGACGAGTTCCGATCTGGAAATGCTCGCTAATAGCGACGACATAAAGAAATTGAGCGTGCGTGACTTGGCGATCGGCGCTGCACAGAAATGGAACGGAGCCACAACGGTCGCCTCGACTATCTGGACTGCGCATCGTGCCGGCATTCGAGTTTTCGCGACGGGAGGAATAGGCGGCGTTCATCGCGGATCGTTGCCCGATATTTCTGCTGATCTGCCGCAGCTCGCGGAAACGCCGATGATTGTCGTCTGCTCGGGCGCGAAAATCGTTTTGGATCTTCCGGCGACGCGTGAGTGGCTCGAGACACACAGGGTGACTGTTATTGGTTATGAATGTGACCAAATGCCCGCGTTCTATTCGCGCGCAAGTGGTCTACCGGTCGATGCGCGATGCAATTCGCCGGAAGAGGTGGTCCAGATCTTTCATTCGCAACGCGAACTCGATCTGTCATCTGCGTTGCTCGTCACCGTACCGATTCCTCTTGGCGCTGAAGTAGAAAGCTCGCTACTGAATAAAATTCTGAACGATGCGCTGGATCAAGCGAATCGGCAAAACATCAGCGGGCGCGACCTCACTCCCTTCTTGTTGGCGCAAATGAGTGAAGCCAGTGTTGGTGCGACGCTGCGTGCCAACATTGCCCTGCTGGAAAATAACGCGCGCGTCGCCGCACAAATCGCCTCGGTGCTTTGAAGCGCGCGATGCCTTCACTATTTTTCTGAACAGAAAACCCCAGTGCAGTCAGCGACTAAAAAAATGATTGACCCTGGGCGATGTTTGCGTTAAAAGTCTTTCACCCCCGATATCAGGTTGAAACGAGGTGTTCTACCATGAAAGCTAAGCGGGTAATCCTAACGGCGACTTCACTTTCGGCATTCCTGGCGTTGGCCGGGGTGGCAGTCAGCGGCAGCAGAAACACTAATTCAAATCGGAATGCTAACTCGAATGCGAAAGCGAACACGAATTCGGCAAAGAAGGTAACCAAGAAGAGCAAGAAAAATTCGGGCGGTACCACAACCCCGCCACCCAAATAATTCCTCAGACTGATTGCGCGAACATAAGTGCTCAACCCCTGGGTGATTGTAGTTGCCCCGAGGGATCTATAGCGGAAGCCCTGCCCCTACAGTAGATTCCCCTACAGGAAATTAGTGTCTACGGCCGCGGCTTAATTATGATCTTCTTCTTCGGTGCATCAGGATTTGAAGTTGATTGGTCCAGTGTCGTGCGGTGGAAGTTGTAGCGCAGCAGGACGCGCATCGGAATGGCGACTCCTTCACGCATCGCGGGGAAAAAATGCATCTGCTTGACGGTGTCGATCACTGATTTGTCCAACCCGTAACCGGCCCAGCGCGCGATCTCAACCTTTCGAACTTCACCACGCGCATCGATATCAACTAGCGCATCGACTACTGCTTCGACTTCAGCCTGCGCCGCCACGTCGGGGTATGGCGGTTTCAAGCGGCGATATGGTCGTGGTGCTTGTGTGTCGTTCTTGCTGTTGTCATCGTCGGACATGACTTCGATATGCGCGGGCGGAGTTTCGACCGCGGCGGCGCGTGCGGAGGCTTCGTTTTCGGACGCGCGCAGAATCAAAACACGATAACGATTTGTTTCGCCGGAGACGAGTTCCGTAAGCAGGTCTCTTTCCGCTTGATCCGCCGTATCTTCCCGTTTTGCTGACCGTTGCCATGACACTAGTCTGCCAGTGCGCGCGCTCACGATAAAGATCGCTGCATACGATTCGAAATAATTCGAACCGCTTGAAGGCGATCGCTTCACGGTGTCAGCCTCACCAATGATGAAGAAGTCGCAACCGATCGCCGCTCCCAAGTCGCGGGCTTCCTGAGTTGTCAGATTTAAAGAACCTTTAAATCCATTGCCGCGCGCGGCAGCGTGCGCGAGATGACGATCGATTAGTACGATACCGCTTTCGACTGCGATTTTGTCCGTGGTTAGAGCTTCGCGCACTCTCTCGGCTGCACGCGCTCCGGTGGAACTCTCGCCGAAATCAATGACCGCGACACGGACGCGTGATTCGGTTTGTGCGTTAACTGAAATTGCGCCGAGGCAGATACATGCGAAAATTTCAAGCGCGATTTTGATTGTGTTGAAAAACCGTCCGCTCACTTTGATCGGCTTAATGCGCAGAAGCGTTCGCAGAAGATTTCGCGGGAGTCGTGTGATACAAACGATAAACTTCATCCTTCACTTCGGCGGGAAAACAAACGCGATGAAGTTCGTAGCCTTGCACCAGCGCCCGCACCACTTCGCTGACTTCAGTGATTTCGCGAATGACCGGACGCGCATAGCCGTCTTCCACGTAGATGCGCGCGCGCGGTTCGACACCGTCCGAGGTGTAATAGCCATAATAGGGAACATCGCTAGCGTGATCTTCGATGAAGTAATAGTCGGGCGAGAAGCCGGCGCGCGCGACTACGGATTTGGCAGCCGCCAAAAATTCAGCGCGTTCGTCTGCCGGCATGTCGAGATCGATGGCTTTGAAAAGGCGGCGATTCACGAAGCGCCGACTCAAGTCGCGCAAGATCTCATCCTCTGAATCTTGCCATTGCTTCGCATGAAAGATAACGTCGGAATCGTCCATGCTCAGATGCTCCGCGATAGTTAACCGTTCGCGTTTCAGCAATTTTTCGAAAGCTGATCCGGTGACCGACCAAACAGCTGCTCCGTTAGTGATCAATTCCAGCGCGCGCCGCAGCGTCGAACGCAAAACAGCTTCAGCCGAACGCAAAGTGCGATGAAAATAAACCTGGCGAAACATGTAGTAGCGCGCCTGCAAATATTCTTCGACGGCGTGCAGTCCGCGCGCCGTGACATAGATACGATCGTTTTCTTGATCGATCTGCAGCGCGTTCATGATCCATTCAAGATCGTATAATCCATACTTCGCGCCGGTCATCAGCGAATCGCGCAAAAGATAATCCATGCGATCGACGTCGAGTTGCGACGAAACCAATTGGGCCAAAGCCGCCGGCTTGAAAGTGCCGTTGACGATCGCGGCCACGCGATCCGGCAAATCGTCGGCAAACGACTTCAACGCCGCATTCAATTCAGTGTCGGGCGACGTTACTGCGGAGATCGTCATCTGCTCGTGGTGCACCCCGAGCACTTTCTCCATTGCATGTGAGAATGGTCCATGTCCGACATCATGCAACAGTGCCGCAGCGCGCGCGGCGGCGCGATCTTGCGAATCGATTTTCAAATGATCCGAGAGACGATCGAGAATGCGCGTCATTAGATGCAAAGCGCCGAGGCTGTGAGTGAAGCGCGAATGCTCCGCGCCCTGGTAAGTGTAGAGGCCGAGACCCAGTTGTTTGATGCGTCGCAGTCGCTGAAACTCGGCCGTGTCGATCAGCCGGATCAGCAACTGCTCCTCTGCGGTTTCTTCGCGCAAAGGGATGATGTTGTGAACCGGATCGCGATAAATTCTTTGCGCCACGTCTGGGACCTGAAGCGAAGTTTGATAGCAGTCTAACATACGCAATCCGGTATATCTTTTTTAGCGCTAGCAACGATCGCATCCGCGCCCTCGAGGCAGCCACCAAAACTGCGACTTTACGGAATTTCGGACTTTAAACGAATTTTCGGATTCGCATTAGCCCGCGAGTTCGCGGAGCGACGCTTTTTGCGGCATCGAGCGGCGGTTTGCCGTCTGGCATCGACGTTGCTTCTGGGCTGGTCAGGAATTGGACTTTAGACGCGGCGACCAGATGAGACTACACGGATTTGGAGCCACATCTGCGCAGAAAGACCGCTAGAATTCGGAATAATGAATGGCCAACTGCCCCAGACTGGTCGGAGTGGTTGGCTTTTAGATTGAATGCAGAAACATTGAGCTCTCGAATTGAGAGTGCTACTAAGAAAGGACAGAGATGATGAAAAAATTCTTCATGTTCGTTGCGGCCCTGAGCCTGGCGCTCTTTGCTACCAGCGCCTTTGCTCAGACCTCAACGACGGGATCGATCGAAGGATTGGTCACTGACCCGAACGGCGCCGCGGTAAAAGGCGCGACAGTCACGGCGACCAGCCCGAATCTGATCTCACCACAGACGGCAACGACCAAAGACGATGGCCGTTACCAGATTTTGAATTTGCCGCCGGGAACCTATCACGTGACGGTTGCGGCCAGCGGATTTGCGAACTACACCTCGAGTGATTTCGCCGTGAACCTCGGCAGGACTTCGAGTGCGGATGCGCAACTGGCACTACAGACGTCAACCAATACAGTCACAGTCGTTTCAGGTGCGGCGGTTGACACAGCCCAGAACACGACCGGTAACAATGTGTCGACGGAACAGTTCTCGAACTTTCCGACACAGCGCACGGTACAGGGTCTCTACACGATTGCGCCGACGGTAACTCGCTCAGGCTTGCGCGATGCCACGGGCCGCGATCGCGATCCGTCAGTAGGCGGATCATCCGGTCCCGAGAATAACTATATTCTCGATGGGGTGAACACCACTGACCCGGCGTTTGGCGGTTCTGGCGCCAACCTGCCATTTGAGTTTGTGCAGGAAGTCGAAATCAAGACAGGCGCGTTTGGAGCGGAGTACGGCAAAGCCACCGGCGGTATCTTCAACGTGATCACGAAGAGTGGCACCAATGAGTTCCATGGCGACCTCTACGGCTACGGCACGACCAAGGGTCTGGTACGCGCGGTCAAGAACTTCCCGTTCACCGGCTCCGCCGCGAATGGTTTCTCCGAAGCGGACATCGGCGGTGACATTGGTGGTCCAATCAAGAAGGACAAGCTGTGGTTCTTTGGTGCTTTCAATCCGCAGCGCCGCACGAACTTCTATCTGAGACAGACTTTCTTTGATCAGGTCTCAAACAAAGTTTCCACGCCATTCTATGCCGGCAAGATCACCTGGGCCGTGAACAGCAAGAATACGTTCACCGGTTCGACCTTCGGCGATTTCACCAAAGTCAATGGCTTCCTGGCGACCGCCGCGTTGAATAACGTCAGCGGCTTCGGCGACAACCTGGGCACCTACACTGGTCTGCAGCAAACCGGCGGTCACAACTACACCGCCCGCTTGAATTCAAC
>DASQYL010000089.1:0-2197 GCA_035639235.1 Pyrinomonadaceae bacterium
TTCGAATTCGTGAATGGCTGGACCTTCGACCGCCTCGCCACGGCGAAACGCAGCAACGATCTCTTTCTCGTCGCCGGGAATCGAGCGCACGCCGTAGCGCGGAATAGTACGCAAATTCATACGGTCGCCTTTCTTTCCGAGAGCCACGGTCGATCGAAATATTCCTGCTGCCGCCAGGACCACGCGTCCGCCTTCTGCAGCCACGGATGGTGCGAATACTTGTGAAGTCCCATCCAGTTCATCAATTGACTCGGCCGCGCCAGATAACGCGAGTATGCCATGCCCAGCATCAACCGGGCGCGCCGCGGCGTCAAATGCGGATGATTGAACGTCAGCGTGTAGCCGTCAAATTTCTCCCAATCGTGTTCAAAAATCAGCGGCTGCAGTTGCTTGAATTGCGGAGTGGCGGGATACGGCGTCAGAATCTTGAAGTTGGCGTAAGTCGTATCCAGATCGCAGGCGAATTGAATCGTGTCTTCGATCATCTCTTCGGTTTCCTGCAGGAATCCGATGACATAAAACGCCGTCGTCTTGATGCCGAGACTCCAACAGAGCTTCACCATGGCCCGCATGTGTTCGTGCGGAATGAAGCGCCGGGCGACTTTCTTCAACACTAAAGGGTCCGGCGATTCGACGCCGAAGGAAATTTCTCGCAAGCCGGCCGCGTGCAGGTCGCGAATCAATCTCTCATCCAGATCGTCCATCCGAGTTTCGCACTCAAATGTCAACTTCAAGCCGCGGCTGAGAATCTCCTGGCTGATGCGAAAGCAACGATCGCGATCGTAAGTGAACAGTGGATCGCGAATCTTGATGTGCGGGTGGGGCGCGAACTTGCAAAGCTCTTCCATCTCGTCAACGACAGATGCGACCGATCGCGCGCGGTAACTCGCCGTGATGCGATGTGGGCAATACGTGCAATGTTCCGGACAACTGCGGCTGGTCAGCATCGGAAACGCGCGCGTCAAGCCGATGCCGTTGTGACTCGCGTAACCGAAACGCTTTGTCTTGATCAAGTCCCAACGCGGAAACGGCAAAGAATCCAGATCGTTGATCGCCGGACTCTCCATGAGACCGCGCGGCCGACTACCATTCGCAATTTCGATCGCACCCGCTTCAGGTTCGCCCTTGACGACAAAATCTGCGGCGTCGGTGAAGAGGTTGGGCAAGTGCGTAGCCGGCGTGCCAAAAAACCCGACGGTCATGCCACGTTTACGCGCCGCGATGGCCCAGTCGCGTTCGTGACGGTAATCGACCAGCGAAGTCAACACCAGCGCGAGATCGCCTTTCACCGGCTTGTCGTCGCGGGTGACAATCACTTTGTGGCCGGCCGCAGCGAAGATCGAGACGAGATAACCGACGTGAATGCTGGGAACGTTCAGGAAGATGCGGCGGATGTTCGTCGCGACGCGCGTGGTCACAGAATGGCCCTGAAAGCGCGACCCATATCCACCAACGACCGTGTCCTTGGCGACAGAACCACCCTTACCGCGTAAATCGGCAATTACGACTACAGACATTTGGAGGCGAATCCCTCGTTGGACAGCCTTGGGCGCTGTCCACTTTCACGGCTGATAAGGGAACAGCCAAAGCCTAGTTAATGGAAGATGAATGCAAGATAAATTCGTTGAAATCAGTTTGCTCGCAGAGTCGCGACGAAGGTGCTGCCTTTATTGTCTGATTTGAGGAGTTCGACCTGGCCGCCGTGTTGCGCGGCAATCCATTGCGCGATTGAAAGACCGAGGCCCGCGCCCGCGCCAAACTCTGATGGGTGATTGCGTGAACGCGCTTTGTCGGCGCGATAGAACCTCTCGAAGATGTGCGGCTGCGCCTTTTGCGGAATCCCTTCGCCGGTGTCGCTGACCGTAATTTGATGATGAGAATTGCGCGTCATGAGTCCGACGCTAATCCGGCCCTGTGCCGGCGTATGTTTGATGGCGTTGTCGAGCAGGTTCAACAGCAACTGGCGCAGCAATCCTTCGTCGCCACTGTACGGCGTCTGCTTGAGCGCGTCGATGGTGATATCGACGCCTTTGCGTGAGCCCAGCACTTCGGCAGCACGTACGCATTCTTCCACGAGGCGATCCAGTTGAAACTCGCTGCGAATCAAAGGGCGCTTCTCCGTGTCGGACCGCGCGAGCGTAAACATGTCGGTCACGACCCGAGTCAGACGCCGCACCTGATCATCCATTATTTCGAG
>DASQYL010000090.1:0-4221 GCA_035639235.1 Pyrinomonadaceae bacterium
TCCGATGTCAGAGACCGTCGCGCCGGCGGTTCCCCAAGCGACTTTGCCTCCAGTGCCGGCGCAAACAGCGCCTGCACCGACGGTTGAACCAATTCGGACAGCAGCCTCGGAACCGGAAGAGGTTTCCGTGCCGGTTGACACGCCAAAGGTTGATGACGACACGCCCGCTGTTTGGCCGCCGCGCATCACGCCGAAAGTCACAGTTCCAATCGCAGCGCGTGCAACGGGTGCGGTTCGCCACGAAATGATCGGCGAATACCATCTCACCATGTTGGAAGACAAGGGCCTGCTGCCGCGACTTGGCGATGCATTCGCCGAAGTGGCCCACAACTATCAATTGACCTGGCCGGAATTCAAACGCGATCCATTTGGCTTTACGAAGCGATCGGTTCAGGGATACGGCGCGATGCTGGGAAGCTTTTTCGGAAAGCGGAATACGGCAATTGCAATCCTGATCGCATTCATGGCAATGGGCGCGCTTGTCGGCCTAATCGCGCTGATTGACAAAACACAGTCCGGCCTGACGTCTCGAGTAACTCTCGTAACAGTTGGATCGATTGCGTTCTTGGCGCTGATTGCGGTGTTCGCTACTTGGCTGGGGCGCGATAGCGGAGCGGCCGTGATGGGAGCGCGACCTTCCGATTCAGGAAATGTCTTGTCCGGGATCGTAGCTGCCTTCGTGATTGTATTCGGTGTCATTGGTGCGTATGTCGTTTGGTCCGCGCTGCATCAGCGAGCTTTGGCGAAGGCTTTGGCTGAAGAGGAACAGTTGGAATTGACTCAGATGATCACTGACATTCCGAATAGTCAGCCGACGCCTGATGAAGGCACTGCCGGAATGGCCAAAGGTAACGGCGGCGGCAGCAAACCGAAACAGGAAAAAGCCGGCGGCGGCGGTGGCGGTGGCCGTGAAGAACAGGAGCCGGCGTCATTTGGAAAATTGCCCCAAGCTGATTTAAGAATCCCGCAAGTTGTCGCTCCCGATCCGCATCCACCTACGATCAAGAATCCGGCTTTGCCAATGCCAGCGACTCTTGACGCTGATCCAGTCTTGTTTCCACCTGACACTCGTCAGTTGAATTACGGCGATCCGAAATCGAAGTCAACGGCGACCTCTTCCGGACCTGGCAGTGGTAACGGAATAGGTAGCGGCAATGGCGGTGGCGTAGGACCCGGAGACGGTGGCGGTTATGGACCAGGCCGTGGCGGCAATACCGGCGGTGGCGATCGCAATGAAGGCGGCGGTGGTCCCGGCGGCGGCGGTGGCGGCGGCCCGGATTATAATAAGGTCTTTAGTGGCAAGGAAGTGACGTCGAAAGCCAGAGTGCTCGAGAAGCCGGAGCCAACTTACACGGAAGCTGCTCGGAAGAACCAGATCACCGGTACCGTTGTGTTGCGCGCGGTCTTTTCTTCAAGCGGCCAGGTGACGAGCATTCATGCCGTTTCGGGACTGCCCGACGGCTTGACCGAACGCGCGATTGCGGCGGCGAAGAACATTCGCTTCGTGCCCGCGACAAAAGATGGGCATCCGGTTTCCATGTGGATGGAGTTGCAGTACAACTTTAATCTGTATTAGGCAGTCCGGCATCCTGTCGGTCGAAATCAAGAGGCGAGCAATTTGCTCGCTTCTTTTTTTTGCTGGGCCCCTCTCCCTTTGGGAGAGGGCTCGGGTGAGGGTTTACACCGGAAAAGAGAAGAAATAAAAGTTCTTCGCTAAGCCCTCTCGCTAACCCTCTCCCAACGGGAGAGGGGATAGGCTCTTTAGCGCTCCTCCACCCGCTTAATTCGCTTCACCCCTTCCTGCAAACGATCCAATGACGTGGCGTACGAGATTCGAATGAATCCGTCAGCCCCAAATCCCGCGCCGTCAGTCACCACGGTTTGTTCTTTCTCCAGCAGCAGATTGGTGAACTGTTCGGAGGTTCTTACGCTTCCGCGCAAACAACCGCGCACTTCGGGAAACGCATAGAATGCGCCTTCGGGTTGCGAACACCGCAGTCCCGGGATTTCATTTAGAGCCTGCAAAAGCCATTCGCGGCGCCGCGCGTATTCCGCCAGCATCTTAGCCACGGATTCTTGCGGTCCATTCAAAGCCTCGACGGCTGCCGCTTGAGAGATCGAAGTTGCGTTACTCGTCGAATGCCCCTGCACCTTCAACATCGCCTTGGTCCAATCCGCGTTCGCCAGCGCATATCCGATGCGCCAGCCGGTCATCGCATAAGTCTTGGAAAACGATCCCGCGATGCAGAGCCGCTTGCGCAGCTCAGGCCGCAACGAAGCTGCGCTGAACACGGTCGCCGGCGGATAGACAAACCGCAAGTAGCATTCATCAGAAATTGCGTAGATGTCGCGTTCGGCGATGACCTCGATAATTTCTTTGAATTCGGCTGGAGGGATGACGCGACCCGAAGGATTGCTCGGCGAGTTCAGAATGATCAATTTAGTTTTTGGAGTAATCGCGCGCCGCACCATGTCCGCCGTGAGCACAAATCCATTCGCTTCGGTTTCGATGACGACCGATCGGCCGCGCGCGAAGGCGACCATTTCCGGAAAAGAAACCCAGTAAGGTTTTGGGATCAAGACTTCATCACCCGGATCGATGAGCGAGACGACTGCATTGAAGATCGCCTGCTTACCACCAGACGTGGCCATCACCTGATTGCGCTCGTACATTGCGCCAAAATCGCGCTGGTACATTTCGATGATTGCCTTTTGCAAATCGCGCGTGCCGGCTGTGGGGGTGTATTTAGTTTTGCCCGCTCGCATAGCAGCCATCGCAGCGTCTTTGATATTTTGCGGCGTGTCGAAATCAGGTTCTCCCGCGCCCAGATCAACTACGTCAACGCCGGCGGCGCGCATCGCGTCGGCTGCCTGCATCGCCGCGAGTGTGGTTGACGCTTTCATCGAGGCGACGTTATCTGAAACTTGAAACTCAGATGAGAATTTCGTGGCAGACATGATTTACGAATTCTGGACTTTGGATTTTGGACTTTGACCTTTGGATCGTGAACGCATGCGCTCTTCGACCAATTCAGGAACGAGTCCGGTGATCGTCCCACCCAAGTGAAACACCTCCTTTACGAGACGTGAGCTGACGTATGAATACGCCTCAGCCGGCATCATGAAGACGGTTTCTAACTGCGGCTGTAATCTGCGATTCATCAAAGCCATCTGCAATTCGTATTCATAATCAGAGATCGCGCGGATGCCGCGGACGATCGCGTTCGCCTCACGGTCAGCCGCATACTGCACCAGCAAGCCCTCGAAACTCTCGACGCTCAGGCTGCAATCGCCACGGTCGATTTCGTTCAAAACATCTCGCAGAATTTCACAGCGCTCTTCGACCGAAAAGAACGGCGTTTTCTCCGGATTAATCAGGACAGCGATAATGATCTCGTCGAAGAGTTTGCAGCCCCGTTGAATGATGTCTAGGTGACCGTTGGTAACGGGATCGAACGATCCGGGATAGATGGCGCGGCGCATGAATGAAGATGGTAAATCGGAAACGGCAAATCGTAAATGGGAAACTCGACCGAGCCGGAATAAAAGGCGCGGCTCATGGCGCAAAGCTTCTTGAATCGACGACCAAGAGGCGCCAAGGAAAGTAATACAAGCGCGAATTCAGGACAGCGGACCAGGGTAAGGATTGTACGGGTCGACTTTCTCTGAGCGAAAACTCAGACGGTATGAACTCGAGGCCGGGCTGGGCTTGAACCCAATCGGACCGCCAGCATCACACTGAAGGTTCCGACCGCGATTCCGGCAAGAATATCGGGAATCCAATGAATGCCCAGAATGAATGTGCCAATCACCACCAGCGATCCCAGCACGGCCCACGTCAGACGGAAACGGACATGGAAGAGAAAGCAGACCAGCACCAGAACCATCGTCAGCGAGACGTGAAAGCTCGGAAACGAATTGTCCAGGCCGCTCAGTGGGCGAATGGATTCGATTAGTTTGGTCGACCAGAGATCCGAAAGCAGAATGGCCGACGAATCGGCGCTCGTCCATCTTTCCGGTACGGGAAAGAAAAGGAAGAAGGGAAGACTCAACAGGTAATCAAAGGTCACTGCCAGCGACAACACGCGCAGGGGTACGATCTCTTTTTTCCTCGCCAGGCAGACGCCGATCAGGATTCCAAACGCCGGCAGAAAGAAAAAGTAAGCGATAGAATAGCCAATAACTGCTACTAGATTCGTGGCGTCATGGTGCTCAAAACTC